>JAZQVK010000246.1:0-15663 GCA_045631765.1 Eubacteriales bacterium | reverse complement strand
GGCTGCGGCCACCACCCCCACGGGTTAGAGGATCCTACCCCGATCATTGAATTTGTTGAGGCACACTGCCTGTAAGGAGATTGCTTATGGAGCGGGGATCAAGATCTCGCCGTACACGCGGTGAAGAACATGAAAAGCACGGCCTGCGCTATTTCTTCGAGGATATGATCCTTGGCTTCTTTGGCCGCCTGCTATATATCGTTTCCCTGGTATGGGAGGCCAAGCGCAGCATCCTGTTCGTGCTGGCGCTGCTTTGCCTGTTAGACGGTGTTTTGCCGGTTGTCGGCGCCTACATCGGGGCAGAGCTGCTCAATCGCCTGGGGCTGGCCATTACCGGGCAGCTGCAGAGCTTTACCCAGATACTCTATCCGCTGATCGCGCTGTTTCTTTATCAATTTTTCAACAAGATCACCAGCCGTATCAGCCAAATGACCACCCGCATCGCGGGCGAGCTGGTCTCCAACCACATCCGCCTGAAGATCATCTGCAAGGCACGCAACGTAGACCTGGGCAGCTTTGACAGACCCGCGTTTTACGAGAAGCTGGAGAATGCCAACCGTGAGGCAGGGCATCGCCCCATTCAGATCCTCTCGGCCACCTTCAGCGTGCTCAGCGCTGCCATCAGCGTGGTCAGCTTTATCGTCATTCTGGCAGGGCTGCATCCCGGTGCCCCGCTCTTGATCCTGGTGATGGCCTTGCCCGGCGCGATCATCAACTACATCTACCGTCGCAAGACCTTTCTGTATATGCGCCACCGATCGAAGGATCGCCGCCAGATGAACTACTATGCCGGTGTGATGACCAATAAGGATATGGTCAAGGAGGTACGGCTGATGGGCCTTGCCGATACCTTTATCGGAAAGTTCAAGGTCGTGTTTGCCCGGTATTATGCCGGCATCCAGCGCCTGATCCTGCACGAGGGCTTTTGGCACATGGCCATTTCGCTGGCCACGGTGCTGGCCAATGCCGTGCTCTTTGTCTACGTGGCGCACCAGGTGGCATACGGCCCCCTGCAGCTTGGCGACTATTCGCTGTATACCGGGGCGCTCAATTCTATCGTTTCTTACGTCAATACGCTGGTCACTATGACGGCCACGATCTATGAGGGCACACTGTTTATTGATAACATGATGACCTTTATGCGCGAGGAGGAGACCATTATCCCCTCGATCGCCGCGCCGGTTACGCCGACCCGCGGCCATCATACGATCGAATTTCGTGACGTTTGCTTTGCCTATCCCGGTGCCGATCATAACGTGCTTGACCATATCAATCTGCATCTTGAAAGTGGGCAGATCACCGTGCTCGTTGGTCTGAACGGTGCCGGAAAGACCACCCTGATCAAGCTGCTCACCCGTCTCTACGACCCCACCTCCGGCGTGATATTGCTGGATGGGCGGGATATCCGCGAATACGACGTGAAGGAGCTATACAAGATCTTTGGCATCGTGTTCCAGGATTTTGGCAAATACGCCGTCAGCGTGCGCGAGAACATTGCCTTTGGCGACGTAGAGCGCGAGATGGAGGAAGAGGCCATTCACACCGCCGCGCGTGAAAGCGCCGCCGCCGAATTTATCGAGGCGCTGCCGGAGGGGTACGATACGCCGCTGATGCGCTATTTTGAGGAAAACGGCACCGAGCTTTCGATCGGCCAATGGCAAAAGCTGTCGGTTGCCCGCGCCTTTTATAAGAAATCGGATATTCTGATCCTTGACGAGCCTACCGCCTCGCTTGACCCGCTGGCCGAGCAGGAGGTGTTTAACCAGTTCAGCCGCCTGGGGGATGATAAGATCACCATCTTCGTCTCTCACCGCCTTTCCAGCGCTACCGTGGCCGATCAGGTCGTGGTGCTGGAATACGGTAAGATCATCGAATGTGGCAACCACCGCGCGCTGATGAAGCAAAAGGGCAAATACCACCGCCTGTTCACCACCCAGGCCAGCCGCTACCTGGATGAAGATGGTAAGGAGAACGAATGATGCTTAGAATCATGACGCACAATCAATGGAAAAACGATGATAATCTGCCTGCCTGGGTCGAGCAGGGGAAGGATTGCTCTGCCGCTGTGCGCATGCGCGGCTTTACCCGTGTCTATGCCGAAACGCTGCCGGATATCATCGGCGGGCAAGAGGTGTCTGCCACTATGGCTGACCTGCTGATCCGTTACACGGCCGAAAACGGTATGCGCTATGCCCTCCTGTGGGGGCGCGATACGCCTATTCTGTATCGGCCGGACAAGCTTGAGCTGGTGGATTCGGAATTTTCTCTCTACCCCGATGAATTTCCGGGGCACGAGGGGGTGTTTAATAACAGCCAAACCAAGTCCTACTGCATTGCCGTGTTCCGGGTCAAGGAAAGCGGCAAGCTGTTCATTTTTGCCTCTACCCACCTGTGGTGGAAGAGCGGCAAGCCCTCGTCGCCCGACTATCAGCCTTATTCAGACGAGGCAAGAGCCTACCAGATATCGCTTCTGATCACGCGCATTGATGCGCTGCAGGAAAAATATGCCTGCCCCGCCATCATCGTGGGTGATCTCAATGCCGATTATCAATCCCTTGCGGTCGGGGCAGCGTTTGCGCGTGGCTTTGTGCACGCGCACGATGTGGCCACCGAATATGCTGATGAAACCATGGGCTATCACGATTGCTTTGCCTGGGGCTACCACGAGTACTATCGGGATACTCCCTTTGAAACAGCCATCGACCATATTTTGCTGCGCGGCATGCCGGAGGGGGCCGTGAAGAGGTTTGAACGCTTCTCGCCCGATTACTATCTCCCGCTTTCCGACCATTCGCCGGCGTATATTGATTTGGAGCTTTAAGTACAAAAGAGCAAGCACAACGTGCTTGCTCTTTTTGCGTTAAAATACCTTCACCGAGAAAATATCGGCATAGGGGCTGTTGTAGGTCTCCTTGGCCGTAATCGTGATCCTGCGCACGCCCGGATAACTGCAGGCATGGCGGTAAAGCGCCAGATAATTGTCGGTTACGGTTACTGTCTCTGTACCGCCCTCGTGCACCACCGTCAGGTCAAAATCACGCACCAGCGTGTCTACCACTGTGCTGAAATGGTCGCTTTCGGTCTGCCCGTTGAACAGGATCTGTAGTTCGGTCACGTCCTGCGGCTCGTTAAATTCCAGCGTCAGCGTGGGCTTTTTGGCAAGCGGCGCGCGCCACAGGTTGGGGAGCGCGGTCGGTCTTTGCCAGCCGTTTATCACGTTTTGCGGCGCGTACAGTGCGGCGCAGGGAAGTAGATTGCGGAAGCAGATGGCGTAATACTGGTGCACCTTTGGCTCCTCGTCCCGTACCAGGCGGCTTGAAATGCGGTCGCCCACCGTAACAAAGCAGGGCGCGCCCACGATGTGCTTGCGCGTTACGTAGGCCGAAACGCCCTCGCAGGCATCGATATACAAAAGCGCCAGGTGATGCGGGATCCCCTCTGCCTCCAGCACGGCGGGGAAGAACCCGTCTGCCCGTGGTGGCAGCGTGATCGTGGTGCTGCCGATCGGCCGCTCTGCCTCGTAGGCATCCTGCCGGCGTGCGGCAAACAGGCGCACGGTAACCGTCTTTTCCTCGTCCGTTTCGTTTTTCAGCCCCAGCGCAACGCTCGTAAGGCGCTCACCCTCGATCGGCAGCGCCAGCACGTGCGTGCGCGAAAGCGGGAAAAGGTGATCGGTATGCGTATTTTCAAAGCAGGCTGTCTCACTTGCCGTCACGCTCGCCGCGGCAGCCAGGCCTACGTCCTCACGCATATCCTTGATATACTGGCCATCTCGCTGTAGGATGGTCTGCATTTCCTTCGTGCGGGCCGGCTCGGCGATATCCCGTGGCAGCAGGCCGTCTCGCTTGCATAGATAGGCCGCCGTGCCTACTGCCTGTGCCATAGCGCCCAAGGTCTGCATCACGCGTAGCGAGCCAAGGGCGATGTGCGTCATACTGGCGATGCGGCCGCAAAGAAACAGATTTTCTACGTCTCTTGTATACATGATGCGGTAGGGGATGTTATACAGCCCATGCACCGGTGCAAAGGACGAGGTGGCTAACTGTCCGTATACCCCGCCCGGGTCATGCACGTCGATCGACCAGCCGCCGGTTGCTACGCGGTCGTAAAACTCGGTCTGTTCAACCAGGTCATTTTGGTGCAGCACGTAGTCACCGATAAAACGGCGTGATTCTCGCCGCGCCGGTGCCGGTGCCACCCATTTCAGATAATAGCGATCGGTGTTTTCATAAGCACCGCTGTTTTTCACGTAATCCCAGAAGCCGTAAACCAGGCGCTTTAGCTCCAGGTCGATCTTGTCGCTATCCTTGATCGTGTTTTCCATACCGCCAATCGAAAGCCACCAAATGCCGTCTACCCCGTCAAGGCACCTGGGCAGGGAACGGCCGGTCTGCGGCCGCTCTACGAATTTCAAAATATCATCCTTTTTGTAATCGTAGGCAAAATCCGGCTTCACAAAGGGAACGGGATGATCCGCCTTGCCCACGGAAAAGAGAATGCAGCTGCCCATGGTGCAGTTGTCTGCCCGTTCGGGGGCCAGGACTTCGTCATATTCCGCGCGCGCCTCGCGCCCCATGCGGTAGGCGGCGCCTGCCTGCTCGGCCACGATACCGTCGCCCGAGGCATCGGCATACAGGGGTGAGACAAAGCAAAATTCCTCCTCCGTGCGTGCCTTGCGCGCATAAACGGCGGTAATACGTCCCTCCTCTCGCGTTACCCGATGGGCGGCCGTGCCAAGAAAGAGCGTAATGTTCTTTTCCGCGCGGATCAGCGAAAGGTAGGCCATGTCGGTCAGGTCATAGTCATCCTTAAAATTATAGCGCGGATTGTAGTGAAAGACCGAGAGCTTCAGCTCGTCTACAATGCCGCTCTCGCGCGCGTAAAAGGAGGCGTTTACGTTGGCTGCCCCATTAAAATGCACGCGATAGGTGCTGGAATTGTTGCCGCCCAGCACGTCCTGCCATTCCACCAGTGCCACGCGCAGGCCGTGTCGCGCCGCGGTCAGAGCGGCTACCATACCGGCCACACCGCCGCCTATCACAGTCAGATCGGCTCGAATAGTTTTGATCATCCTCTCACCCTCCGGTTACAAAGCGTGTTGTAAAAATTATAGCACGCCAGGCCTTTTTTTGCAAGTATTACGCAAAAATGGGCAAAAAATGAAAAAATATACAAAAAAGACCGCACCGATGCAGCGGTGCGGTATGGGAGGGAAATTCGGCGATGCCCCGCAAGCATTCCCCCCACAGTAGTAGCGCCTGGGGGCATCGCCGGAAACAAGCAATATTATTTTTTTTCTTCGCGCGGTGCCGGGGCACCGTTTTTTTTGCGCTCCTTCACGCAGGTGAAAAGCAAAAATTCAATTTGCCCGTTGATCGAGCGAAAATCCTCTTCTGCCCACAGCGCCAGATCGGTATACAGCGTGTTGGAAAGACGCAAGGGGACTTGTTTTTTCTGTTCGCCTGCCATTCGTTTGTTCCCCGGCCGTGACCGGGTGCGGCGTCTGCCGCTTTTCTCCTGTAATCTTTTTGACATCAATATGATATCATAATGATATTGAAATGTCAAGAGGTTTTTGAAAAAAAGAAAGAAAAAATTTTCACCAAACAGGTGGGCACCAACAGGGCAGGAGCCGCGCCAGGTGGAAAATAAAAAACGCCACTTTTTTCAAAAAAGGGCTTGACAAACACACGGCTTTTTGCTATAATACTACTGTTCTTGCGCGAGTGGCGGAACTGGCAGACGCGCACGTTTGAGGGGCGTGTGGTTTTACCGTACGGGTTCAAGTCCCGTTTCGCGCACCAAACGGCAGAAGCACCCATTGGGCGCCTCTGCCGTTTTTGTATTATTCGCTTCCATTATTCATTAAGCTTTTCTTACGCAGCTTTTCCAATGAAATATGAGGAATGAAGTTGCTTCGCTGATGAATAATGAATACTAATATTTGATGGATTTTTCTTTATCCAAAACAGATATCATACTTCTTGTCAAGGAGGACATCCATGTGAAAAAGCTTGCCATCGTCTACGGGGAAAAGAAAACGCCCCTGCAAATAAAGGCCATTGCCATCCTCAGCGAGCTGCTTTTGGATTATACCTACGAATACCCGTATTGTCTTTCGTGCGGTGATGCCGCGGCGGAGGGCTACCGCTGCATTTATATCGGCACAAAGGCGAACAACGCCTACATCCGTGCACATTCCTTGTACACGCTTACGCATGAGGAGGAATATGCCTTTTGGGTAGAAAACGATACCGTTTGCATCGAGGGGTATGACGATGCCGGCGTGCTGTACGGCTGCCTTGATTTTTACAACAAATATCTGCTAAGGGAAGAGTACCCGCACGATGACGCACGTTATCGCATCAATTGCTTTGACAAGCCGCTAAGGGATTTTTCTTACACCTCGTATCCCTCGGTCGCCAATCGCGGCATCTGGACGTGGGGGCACGTGATCTACGATTTTCGTGGCTTGATTGATAACATGGTCAAGCTGAAGATGAATACGCTCGTTGTGTGGAACGACCGTGTGCCGGCCAACGCGGCAGACATGGTGGCCTACGCCCATGCATGCGGGGTCAAGGTGATCTGGGGCTTTTCATGGCTGTGGGATACCGATTGTAAAAAGGTAGATTTTTTGCACATGGGCGAACACAGCAGAGAGATCTTTGCGCATTACGAGAGGGAATATGCCTCGCTTGATGGGGATGGTATTTATTTTCAGACTGCCACCGAATTTGAAGAGCAGGAGATCGGCGGCATTTCCGTGGCCAAGGCGGTGACCGATTTTGTCAACAAAACGGTTGCTATGTTTTACGAAAAATATCCTGGGCTTGAAATTCAGTTTGGTCTGCATGCCACCTCGGTCAAAAGCGGGTTGGAGGAGCTGTGCGCCGTAGATCCGCGTGTTCGTATCGTGTGGGAAAATTGTGGGGCCTTCCCCTTTTCGTATATTCCGGCAGATGTGGAGCACTTTGATGAGACGCTTGCCTTCGTGCAGGAGATCGCTACGCTGCGCGGCGAGGGGGATCGCTTTGGCGTAGTGACCAAGGGCTTTACCAAATTGGATTGGGGCAGCTTTACACATGTTGAGCAGCCTGTCTTTTTGGGTGTCAGCTCGCGCAGGATGAAGCGAGATAGGATTGAGCGCAAGAGTAAAATATGGAAATATATCCAGGCCTATTGGCTTGAAAACGCCGATAAGGCGCAGGAGATGGTTTCACTGATGTGCCGCTTGAAGCAGGGGAATCTTTACGTGACGCCCTTGGTTGAGGATGGCATGCTTGAAGAAAACATCATGTATCCCGTTGCTCTTTATTCTGAAATGCTGTGGGATGCAGATGCCCCCCTGAAGCAGCTGATGAGTGAGGTTGCCCTGCGCGATTACGTGACCTTTGCGTAGAGAAAACAAAAAAGCAAGCCGTCGGCTTGCTTTTTTGCTTGCTATTTGTGCTGCATCTTGATAAATGCAAGCGATTGTGTTACAATAAAATAAAAAGGAGGTAGGCTTATGGAACATAAAGAACTGATGCACCTGGCGTGCGAGGCGCGGGAGAGGGCCTACGCGCCCTATTCGGGCTTTGCGGTCGGCGCGGCGCTGCTGACGAAGGGCGGCAAGGTCTACACCGGCTGTAATATTGAAAACGCGGCCTTCTCGCCTACCAACTGTGCTGAAAG
Organism: Eubacteriales bacterium; assembly: GCA_045631765.1. GTDB lineage: Bacteria > Bacillota > Clostridia > Oscillospirales > CAG-272 > UBA1740. The sequence goes on along the minus strand of JAZQVK010000246.1, from coordinate 7,986 downwards.
AACCGCCTTCTTTAAGGCGGTGAGCGAGGGCGAGCGTGAATTTGTGGCCATCGCCGTGACCGGCGGCCCGGCGAGCAAGGTGCCTGCCGAGAATTGCACCCCCTGCGGCGTATGCCGCCAGGTCATGGCCGAGTTTTGCGGGGCAGATTTTGTCATCCTGCTCGGTAACGACGAGATGCTGACCGTGCATTCCCTCGGCGATCTCTTGCCCCATTCCTTTTCGTTATAACGAAAAAACCGTGCGCGTGTGAAATACTATAAAAAACGGCAAAGGGTGGTACACCTATGAGAATGTACGATATTATCAAACAGAAACGGGATGGCGGTGCTCTGACCGCCGAGGAGATCCGCTTTTGGATCGGCGGCTACGTGCGCGGGGAGATCCCCGACTACCAGACCGCCGCACTCTGCATGGCCATCTATTACCAGGGCATGAACACCGCCGAAACCACCGAGCTGACGCTGGCCATCCGCGATTCGGGCGAGCGGCTGGATTTCTCCGCCATTCACGGTGTGCGGGTGGATAAGCATTCCACCGGCGGGGTAGGGGATAAGACCAGCCTGGTTGTGGCACCTATCGTAGCCTGCCTCGGCGCCCGCGTGGCCAAGATGAGCGGCCGCGGCCTGGGTCACACCGGCGGCACGATCGACAAATTAGAAGCGATCGCCGGCTTCCGCACCGATATCGGCGGCGAGGAGTTTATTCGCATCGTCAATGAAAACGGCATTGCCATCGTTGGGCAAACGGCCACGCTTGCGCCGGCAGACAAGCTGCTTTACGCCTTGCGTGACGTAACCGCCACGGTAGATAGCATGCCGCTGATCGCCTCCAGCATTATGGGCAAAAAGCTGGCGGCAGACGACGATTGCATCGTGTTAGACGTAAAGACCGGCAGTGGCGCGTTTATGAAAACGGTAGAGGAAAGCCGCGAGCTGGCTACCTTGATGGTAGAGATCGGCCGCCGTGCCGGCAAAAAAATGCGCGCCCTGATCACCGATATGGATCGCCCGCTTGGTTACGCCATCGGCAATTCGCTTGAGGTGATCGAGGCAATTGAAACGCTGAAAGGGGATGGCCCTGCCGATCTTACCGAGGTTTGCACCGCGCTTGCCACGCATATGCTGGTCATCAGTGGCCACGGGGATGAAGAGACCTGCCGCGCCGATATCCGCCGCGTGATCGAAAGCGGCGAGGCGCTTGATACCCTTGCCCGCATGGTAGGGGCACAGGGCGGCGCCCCGGCCTGGATCTATGATACCGGGCTGTTTCCCAAGGCGGCCTATACCTATACGGTCAGCGCGCCGCGTGACGGCTATATCACCCAGGCCGATGCCGAGGGCTACGGCATTGCCAGCCTGCTGCTTGGCGCCGGCAGAAATACCAAGGATGACAAGATCGACTATGCAGCCGGCATCCGTCTTGCTGCCAAAACCGGCGATTACGTGCGCAAGGGCGAGCCGCTTGCTACCCTCTATGCAAACGACGAGCGGTTGTTCGCGCAGGCGGAATCCCGCCTGCTGGCCGCCACCGAGATCGGTGCCGAGCCGCCCGCTGCCCGCCCGCTGATCTTGGATATTGTTGAATAGGCTGTCTATGGCAAACAGACAGCAAAGGCCGGTGGCTGTATAGCACCGGCCTTTTGCAATTTTGTTATAGTTTGCGCAAAATGTTGTGATTGACTTCGTCGGCATTTTATAGTATGATAATCTTACAAATGAAGAGGCCGAGGAGTGAGGAGCTATGAAGCATATACCGTCCCCTGTTGATTTTTTCGGTTTTGAGCCGGGGGAAGACCGGCACATGATCCATTGGAATGATTTGTGTGCCTATTATCGGCTGCTGGATAGCCTGAGTGGGCGTGTAAAGCTGGTTGAGGCTGGCAAAACGACAGAGGGCAATGACTTTTTGCAGCTATATATTTCCGAAAAGGAGAATATCGAGCAGTTAGAGCATTATCGGCAGATCTCGATGAAGATGGCCGATCCGCGAGGCCTGCGTGATGAAGAGATTGATGCGCTGGCCCGGGAGGGGCGTGCTGTTTGTATGCAGAATTACAGCCTGCATTCCAATGAGGTAGGGGGCGCTTTAGCCGCCCCGCGCATTGTTTATGAGCTGATCACCGCCGTGGACGGCGACCGGAAAAGGATTCTTGAAAATGTGATCTTTATTATGACCCCTTGTGCCGAGCCGGATGGACAGATCGTGTTTACCGAGTGGTATAACAAGTGGTTGGGCACGGAATATGAGGGGTGCTATTCGCCCCATATCCGCCATAAATTTGCCGGTCATTCCAACAACCGCGATGCAGTGAATGAATGTGTGGTGGAGTCGCGCTATATCAATGATGTGCTGCTTCGTTCCTGGATGCCACAGGTGTTCCAGGATCATCATCATCAATGTCCGCGTGACCCGCGTATGAATCTTTCGGTACAGAGTGACCCCGTTTACCCGTCCACCTCGCCGCTTGTACAACGGGAGGAGATGCTTTTTGGCGCCGAAATGGCCTGCGCCTTGACGGCGGCCGGCTGCCGTGGTGTTGTCCTTGGCAACGACGATCGTTTTCCGGATTATCCGATCAGCACCTTTTACGGCAATGCAAAGCTGCATAATATTTGCGGTATGCTGACAGAAAATGCTGATGCGGCGATTGCAACCCCGGTTGTGATCGATATGGATAAGCGCGGCGGCATTGTCACCGCAAATGATCCGGCACCCTGGCCGGGCGGGGAATGGCATCTTTCCGATATTGTCAAGCAGATACAGGTCGCCAGCCTTGCACTCCTTGCCGCGGTAGCAAAGGAGCCGGCGGCGGTACTGCGGCGCATGGCACAAAAGGCGCTTTTGCAAACGGCGCGCGGCGCGGCATCGGCAGAACAATATTATTTAATTCCCCTTTCACAGCACGATATGTCTGCGCGCCATCGGTTTCTTTCCTTGGCCGCCGCACAGCAGGTGGAGATGTATAGCTTGGCTGAAGAGCGCGTGATAGGCGGGCAAGTCTATCAAGCGGGAACGGTTGTTATTCCGTTGGCACAGCCTAAGTATGCGGTAGTCGATATGTTCTGCTGTAAGCGCCCATACCCGGTCAGCGGATTTGTAAAAAAGGATGCCTACGGTATGCCGGTGGTGGATGATGATGCCAACGTTTGTCTGGCACTCGCTATGGGTATTACAGCCATCGCGGCGGGCGAAGAAATAGCATTGACCTCTCTTGTACCATACGTGCAGGAAGACTATGTGTGCAGTATGCGTGCATGTGAAAATGAAAGCTATATGCAGGCCAGCCGCTTGCTGGCGGCGGGGCAGTCCGTTTTCCGCGACGAGTATGGTGATTTTTATCAAGCAGAGGCTCCCGGCAGGCAAAGGATCACCCGCACACGAATCGGCCTTCTGAAAATGAATAAGCAGGATAATGAAGAAGAGGGCTTTGTGCGTAATCTACTGCATCATGGAGAGTTTGATTATCGTATCCTTCTACAAAAGGAGCTTTGCGAGCAGGGCGTGCCGGATGATATTGCAATCTTGATTATCGCCGGAGAAAAATACACCAAGCTGGTAGGGGGCGCACAGCCGCCGCTGGGGCTTTTGAGAAGCGGGTATGTGACGATGCCTTCCGAATATTATGCAGGGCTTGGCGAGATGGGAGATGCGGCCTTACGCGCCTTTGTGGCGCGTGGCGGCCGATTGGTCGCCTGGGGAGAAACGGCCGTTTATCTGAATGAGCACTTGAAGCTTGGCATCACAATTCCGACATGGGGAAAAACAACAAAAGAATTTCATACAGGCGGCTCTCATTTGCGGGTGCGTTATGCGCCCTCCGCCTTTACGTTTGGACTGCCCGAGGAGAGCACGGTTTACCATCGGGATAAGGTGGTGTTTTCTATACCGCAGGATATCCCCTGTACAGTGCTGGCTCATTACGCGCAAAAAGACCTGTTGGCGAACGGGTATTTGGTAGGGGAAGAGCACATTGCCGGCTGCGCCGCCGCCCTGTGCATGCCGATTGGCATGGGGGAGATCGTGCTTTTCAGCTTTGATCCCCAATACCGCTTACAGCAGGCAGTCAGCATGAAAATTCTGCTGAATACGCTTTATTGATAAAAAATGGCCACGGTTGCCCGTGGCCATTTTCATCAGCTACTTGGCAGCTGATTAGCCCTTGATCGAGTTCTCATAGGACTCGATCATCTTTTTTACCATCTGGCCACCGATAGAGCCGGCCTGACGAGAGGTGAGATCACCGTTATAACCGTTCTGCAGGTTTACGCCAACCTCGCTTGCAGCCTGCATCTTAAACTTATCCAGGGCAGCCTTTGCCTCGGGAACAACAACCTTATTCTTAGACATGGTAATATCTCCTGTTTCACCGTATCAATCTATTTTTATTGAGACCGCACTCGCGATCTCTGCTATTATTGTGTACACGAATGCCTGTAATATTTATGGTACATTTTGTATATTTACAAACAAAAAGCCGACGGTTTGCCCAACTTCTCATAAGGACGTTGGGCAGTTTTATTCGCCTGCGGCGAGTTCTATTGCTTCGCAGTGATATTCGTCTTACGACGAGTGGTATTCGCTTCGCGAGTTTTGGGGCGAATAAAATATCACTAAAGCCGCAGGCTTTAATATCACTGTTGCCTGGGCGACAATATCACTCCGACGAAGTCGGAATACAACTTGACTAACTATCGATTTTGATGTATAATATTTGCAGAGGTGATGTTATGTCAAACAGCATTATGAGAGATAAAGCAAAGGATTTTGCAAAGAATATTGTCTTCCTCTGCCGTAATATGAAGGCAGAGCACAAAGAAATGGTGCTTGTAAATCAATTATTACGTTCTGGTACCTCTATCGGTGCCAATATTCACGAGGCGCAGTATGCGCAAGGCACAAAGGATTTTATATCAAAGCTTGAAATAGCGCAAAAGGAATGTTATGAAACCGAATATTGGCTTGAACTTTTATATGAAACAAGTTGTATCGAAGAACCAACCTATAAGTCAATTCAAAATGATTGTGGTGCGATACGCAGAATGTTAATAGCTTCCTTGAATACCATTAAATCTAAACAAGAATAGGGGTGTGTGCTGACACTGCGAGTTTGTAATACAAGGGAGAAGCTGGTGTGATAAAGCGGAACAATTAATTAAAATTCGGCAGAGGGTGGAAATATGCTTGATAAAGTTTTAGATATAATGGAATATATCAAGTCTACAAACTTAAAGGGAAATGTGGAAATAAAAGGTGATGACAACTTTTTATGGGATTTAGATGGTGTCATTCTAAACTTTCTTATTGGTAATAGAGAAACTACTGTTTTATACGCAAATCGCAAAAATATTCATTTTAAAATTGGTCATTTCCATGAGGATAATTGTGATGTGTTAAATTTGATTCAGGACATTAACAGTGAAAATAATAGAGTTCATATAACCGTTCTTTTTTGTGGTAGCAATTTCGAGATTGAGCATAAAACAGAGAAGAAAAAGAAAAGTTGGTTATTTGTTCGTCATTACTACTCGAGATTGTAAATGGCAATTTACCTAATGGATAAAAACACCCCGACAGACCTTAAAAATCTGTCGGGGTTAATTGTTTGTTTGCGGGGTGAACTGCCCCCTGCAAGTAAACTTCCTTATGAGAATCAGCCTTTCCCGTCGGCTTTTCTATTGTAAGGAATTACTTCTTACGTGCTACGTAAGTGGTGTGCAGGTAATCGTGTGCCTTGTGGCAGCCGTAGGACTCGAAGAACTTGCCCTCGCCATACAGCTCGCAAACGGCAGGCGACTTGTGAGACTTGCGCAGAACAGCAGCCTCATCGGCATCATAGAGCGCCTTCGCACGAAGAGCCTTGATGTCGGTGGTGTCGCGAACGTACTGCGGCTGGATCGGCTGGCCACCGCCGTTTACGCAACCGCCGGGGCAGCCCATGATCTCAACGAAGGTCCAGTCAGCCTCGCCGGAAGCGATCTTGTCCATGACCTCCTTGGCAGCCTTAGCGCCGCTGGCAACAGCAACCTTTACGTCCATGCCTGCGATCTTGTAGGTCGCCTCCTTGATGGATGCGGTGCCGCGAACCTCGGTAAAGTCAACCTTGTCGTTGTCCTTGCCGGTCAGCCAGTCGTTAGCGGTACGGAGAGCAGCCTCCATGACGCCACCGGTAGCGCCGAAGATAACGGCTGCGCCGGTATCCTCGCCCAGCGGGTTGTCGAATTCCTCGTTCGGCAGGGCCTCAAACTTCAGGCCGGCACGGGCGATCATACGAGCAAGCTCACGGGTGGTGATCGAAATATCTACGTCCGGTACGCCGGCAGCAGCCTGATCGTCACGGCCGATCTCGAACTTCTTAGCGGTACAGGGCATAACGGCTACTACCACGATGTCCTTGGCATCCCAGCCCATCTTCTCGGCATAGTAGGTCTTGATGATGGCACCGGTCATCTGCATCGGGGACTTGCAGGAAGAAAGGTTCTTCAGCTGCTCGGGATAGTAGTACTCAGCAAACTTGACCCAACCGGGCGAGCAGGAGGTGATCATCGGCAGAACGCCACCGTTCTTCACACGTTCGATCAGCTCGTTTGCCTCTTCAACGATGGTCAGGTCAGCACCGAAGTCGGTGTCAAATACCTTCTCAAAGCCCAGGCGGCGGAGAGCGGCAACCATCTTGCCCTCTACGTTGGTACCGATCGGCATGCCAAAGGACTCGCCAAGAGCGGCACGAACGGCGGGAGCAGTCTGCACGATCACGTGCTTAGACTTGTTGCCCAGTGCTTCCCAAACGGCAGCGGTATCGTCCTTCTCAACCAGTGCGCCGGTCGGGCAGACAACGGTACACTGACCGCAGGAGATACAGGTGGTATCGTTCAGATCAGCATTGAAGGGAGAGCCTACGCAGGTATCAATACCGCGGTTGTTTGCGCCGATAACGCCAACGTACTGCTCACGGCAGGCGGCGATACAGCGGCGGCAAAGAATACACTTGTTGTTGTCACGAACAAGGTGGGGGGCAGAGGTATCCAGCGCATACTCAGGCTTGAAGCCGGCGTATGCGGTGCTGTCTACACCATACTCCAGGCACAGCTTCTGCAGCTCGCAGTTGGTAGAGCGAACGCAGGAGAGGCAGTTCTTGTCGTGGGTGGAAAGGATCATTTCCAGCGTCGTTTTACGGGCGGCGCGAACCTTGGGGGTGTTGGTCTGAATCTCCATACCCTCGGTAACCGGGAATACGCAGGCGGTAACCAGACCGCGAGCACCGGTAGCCTCAACCACGCAGATACGGCAAGCGCCGATCTCGTTGATCTCCTTCATGTAGCAAAGGGTAGGAATTTCCACACCTGCCGCACGGGCAGCTTCCAGAATGGTAGAGCCCTTCGGCACCGAAACGGCAATGCCGTTAACCTTTACATTTAACATATCCATGCTTCTTCTCCTCCTTAACCCTTCGAAATGGCCTTGAACTTACAAGTGCTCATACAAGCGCCACACTTCACGCAGACAGAGGAATCAATCTTCATCGAAGCCAGCTTGTGGCCGGGTGCGATGTAATCGGTTCTGCTGATCGCGTTAACAGGGCAAGCCTTTGCACAAACGCCACAGCCGATGCACTTATCCTGATCAATGGTGTACTTCAGCAGGCTCTTACAAACGCCGGCAGGGCACTTCTTGTCAACTACGTGAGCAATGTACTCATCGCGGAAGAACTTCAGGGTAGACAGAACCGGGTTCGGAGCCGTCTGGCCCAGACCGCAGAGGGAGTTGGCCTTGATGTACTCGCAAAGAGCCTCCATCTTGTCCAGATCCCCCAGCGTGCCTTCGCCGCGGGTGATCTTATCCAGCATCTCAAGCAGGCGCTTGGTACCTACACGGCAGGGCGTGCACTTACCGCAGGACTCGTCAACTGTAAACTCGAGGAAGAACTTGGCCATATCGACCATACAGGTGTCCTCGTCCATAACGATCAGACCGCCGGAGCCCATCAT
>JAZQVK010000245.1:0-9806 GCA_045631765.1 Eubacteriales bacterium | reverse complement strand
CCTTCATAGATCCTCTTTGCACGCTCCTTCAACTCATTTTCATAGTGAAAATACCCGTAATAGCCAAAAACAGAAGCACATTTTTCGCACACGAAGGCATAGTATCCATCCCGCTTTTGGTGCCCCTCTAACAGCGACTCTGCCTGTTGCAGATGCGCGGTAATAACCGCATCTGCCTCAAGCAACCCGTGCTCGGCCTCGGCCGCGCTGGCCATGTTCAGATGCGTGATAGCCACCTCCAGGGCGCCATGCTCTGTTTTTTCCATAATGGTGATCGCCCGGTGGTACATCTCCTCTGCCTCACGGAAGCGGCCAAGATCGACCAGCGCCAGCGCCATGTTGTTGTAAAGGCCGCCGAGGCGCTCGTCACCCTCGGCCAGCTCGCGCTCATAGATCTCTTTGGCCTTTTCAAACAATGGCAGGGCTTGCTCGGCCTTGGAAAAGGCCTTATACACCGTTGCGCCATTGAGATAGGTGGTTGCCGCACCGACTTGATGCCCGATCTGCAGCGCCTCTATCTTTTTTAGGGCTGCGAAAACGGTAGAAAGCGCCTCTTGCTCTTTTCCCTGCTTGCGGTACAGCCCCATCAGCTCATTCCGCACAAGCAGCTCTGTGCGCGCATCAAGAGAGGCCTCTGCCTCGGCCAGCCAGTAAAGCAAATGCCGCTCGGCGGCTGCGTAATCGTTATGGTGCAGATAGTCATCCAGCTTTGACAAAATACGTTCTGCAGAAATACTGCCGCTCTTCATAGCCATTCTCCTTTATCAAAATACAAGCTGCACCAGCAGCATATAGCATACCGTGCCCAACACGATGCTGACCAGCGTATTGCGCCGCCACACGTAGGAAACGCCCACGACCAGGCAGCCGATCAAGGCGGGTAAATAGCCGCCTACATCGGTAAAGTGAACACCTTTTAGGCAATAAACGACCAGCATGCCCATAATGGCATAAGGGAGCACACGGCCAAGCTTTTCGATCAGCTTGGGCGTTTTTTTCTTGCCGCTGAACAAAAGAAAGGGCAAAAAGCGCAAGGCCGCCGTTACCAGCGCGATCACCGCAACGGCCAGCCAGGTATGTAGATCACCCATGGCTCTCCTCCTTATACAAGCAAAGCAGCAGCGCGATGACCAGCATAGCCGGAATTAAAAAGCTATCAGCGCCGAACAGGAGCAGACAGACAACCGAAACGGCTACACCGATGACCGCGGGGGCGTGCTTTTTTGCCGTTAACCATTGCTCTAAAAAGACGGTAAGAAAGAGGGCGGTGAGGGCGAAATCAATTCCCTCGCTGTTAAAATGCAGCAGGCTGCCTACCACGGCTCCCAACAAGCTACCAAGCACCCAATAACAATGATCAAAGAGGGTGACCCAAAAGCAATAGTGCCCCCGCTCACTTGGCGGTATAGATGCCTCCGGCCGACAGACCAAGGAATAGGTCTCGTCCGTCAGGCCAAAGATCAGGTACGGCTTCCCTTTTCCAATCTTCCGATACCCTTCAACCATTGAAATGCCGTAAAAAAGATGGCGGGCATTGACCATAAAGGTCGTTACAGCCACCGTAAGCAGCGATGCGCCGCCACTCAGCAGGCCAATAGCCACGTATTGCATAGAGCCGGCATAGATCAGCAGACTCATCGCAAAGGTCAGCAGGATGCCATAGCCATTTGCTTTCATGATAATGCCAAAGCCGAAGGCAAGAACCAGATACCCTGTCATGACCGGCAGCGTAGCAAGCAAGGCGGGCTTGATCATACGTTTCATCGTTATCTATTCTTTAACAAAGCAAAGCCCCAGGAAGAATTCCCCGAGGCTTTCCCCTTATCTTTCCTTAAAAAACTCTACCTCTTCCCCAACCGGGCCGATGCAAAAGCCAATACGGGCAGGATACGGGGGCTGCGATCCAATCACGATATCCTTTGGCTCCATGGTTACGGTATACCCCGCTGCGCGAACGGCCTCGATGCATACGTCAACGTCCTCTACCGCAAAAGCCAGGTGGCGCAAGGCGCCCATACCAAGCTCATCCGTCGCGTTAGAAAAGAGCTCCAGCATGCCGGCACCGGTATCGACCATGGCGCCAAGGTTTTCCCCCTCGCCCCAGGTTCTGACCAGCGGCATGCCTAAAATATCATGGTAAAAAGAAAGCAGCTTCTCATAGGCGGCTAAGCCGCGTGCCTTTAATGCAATGTGGTGTACACCTGTAATTTTAGGTTTCATGCTTTTTCTCCTTTACTCGTAACGCTTGGCTATATCCTGCAGGTGCTTGCGAATGGCGATCTGTTGCGGGCACATGGCCTCACATTCACCGCAGCCAATGCAAGCAGAGGCGGCACCGAATTTATCGAGCAGCGCCGTATACTGTGCCTGCGCATCCGCACCGGCGGCATCCTTACTTACGCGCATATCCTCGTTATACAGCGCAAAATATTGCGGGATGGCAATGCTCTGCGGGCAGTTGACGGTGCAATAGGAGCAGCCTGTGCACGGCACGGTGATCTGGCCGTTGATGATATCGGCTGCGGTATGTACCATAGCAAGCTCTTCGTCGCTCAGTGGCTGAAAATCCTGCATGTAGGCGGTATTATCCACCACCTGCGCCATATTGCTCATACCGCTGAGAACCAGCATAACGTTTGGCAGGCTGGCGGCAAAGCGAACGGCCCAAGAGGCGGGCGAGCGCGCAGCATCCTTTGCGCGGAACATGGTCTCTACCGTTTCAGGCACCTGCGCCAGGGCACCGCCCTTGACCGGCTCCATCACGATCACCGGCACGCCGTGCTTCTCTGCTACCTCATAGCAAGCACGGGATTGCACGCCTTCGCTTTCCCAATCTAAATAGTTGATCTGTAGCTGCACAAAATCAAGGCCGGGATTTTCGGTCAGCACACGGTCTAACAGCGCCGGGCCATCATGGAAGGAAAAGCCGACATGCTTAACGAGGCCATCCTTTTTCTTTTCACGCAGCCAGGCAAAACAATCGTATTTTTCAAAGGTGACGATGGTTTCAGAGCTGATGCAATGCAGCAGGTAGTAATCAAAATAGCCGGCACCTGTCTTTTCTAACTGGTGGGCAAACACCTCGTCACGCGCCTCTTTGCTTTTTATCATGTGCGGAGGCAGCTTGGTAGCCAGCGTAAAGCTTTCACGCGGATGGCGATTGACAAGCACCTCTTTGACGGCATGCTCGCTTTGCCCGTTACAATACATATAGGCAGTATCAAAATAAGTAAATCCACGCGCCAAAAATTCGTCTACCATTTGCTTAGACTGCTCTAAATCGATGCTGCCGGCATCGTTGGGATCGAGCAGGGGCAGACGCATAAGACCAAAGCCAAGTTTTTTCATAAGCGCTCCTTTTTTAAGATGATACAAGAGTTTTTTATATTATATCATATACAATCAAAAAGTGCAATGCCTTTTTTAGCATGTAAAAAGACCTTGCCGCCAAAGGCGACAAGGTCTTTTGGTTCAATTAACCAACGATACCGGAGCGCTCGATACCCTGGATCAGATATCTCTGACAGAAGAGATAGATAATAACCAGCGGTGCCATAATAAGCAAGGCGCAGGTATTATGGATCGCAGAGTAGAACAGGCCCTGGCCGGGATAAGTGGTTACCAGAGAGGGCGGAACCGAAACGATGTTCGGCATCAGCCACTTAGCGTTTCTACCGCTGTAGAACAGCGTGGTGTAGAAATTATCCGTCCACTGCCAAGAGAAGGACAGCAGGAAGATGGTGATCATCATCGGTACAGAAAGCGGCAGAATAATCTGCAGGAAGGTTCTGTACACGCCGGAACCATCCACGTAAGCGGATTCCTCCAGCTCATCCGGCACGCCGGCAAAGAATTGGCGCATCATGAAGATGAAGAGGCCATTCTTAAATGCCAAACCAGTCAGCGACAGGATCATCAGCGGTACATCGGTATTCGTCAGCTGCAGGGTGCTGCCCGAAATCAGGCTCACCAGACCGAAGATATCAAAATACCGGAAGTGCTGATACAGAGCCAGCTGAATGGTACGGTGCGGGATGATCATGGTCAGCACAACGAAGAGCATGATCAGCTTGCTGCCGCGGAAACGGAATTTTGCAATACCATAGCCGATAACGCAGCAGACCAGGGTCTGAATCAACGCACAGCACAAGGAAAGGAAGGCGGTGTTCAGGAAGGCCTGCAGATAGTTATTCTCCATAATAATGGCAATATACGTATCCAGCGTCCAGTTCTTCGGGATCATACGCACGGTAACGTCTACAAAGTCATCCATGCCCATGAAGGAGCCAAAGATCTTTGCAATGAACGGATACAGAATAACGTATGCAAGACCGATCAACAGAACGAGACGAACGATGTACCAAATTACCTTCTGCAGGAAGAAGGAGGAGAGAAATTTTGCCTTCAGGCGCTGCATAAGCGGGGTACGCTCAAATTCTACACGAATTTTGTTCTTGGTCTCTTTCAAGACCTTGGATGCGGCCTGGGGCTCAGGAATGTGATTCGCGTCCATGAATGCTCCTCCTTTCTTTAGGCATCACGCTTCTGGTAGAAGACGTATGCTGAGAAAATACCCATAAATGCGGCAATGATCAACATAATGATCACGAAATAGATCCACGCCATTGACGTTGCCAACACCGTTTTGGATTCATTATAAATACCGTCGATGTAGGACATGACAGTATTCGAGGCGCTGGTAAACGAGTCGATGATCGTATAGAGCGCGTTTACCAAGATCATCGGGCTGATCATCGGGAAGGTGATCTTCCAGAAGGTCTCCCAAGAGGTAGCGCCGTCGATCGTACAAGCCTCGTAGATCGAGGGAGAGATCGACTGCAGACCGGCCAGGAAGATCAAGATCTGTACACCGGAGCGGTTAACGATATTATAAATATCATTAACCAGCGTTGTAATGTACGTAACAAGCTCTTGACCTACCATCATGTTGGCAAACAATCGCTCAATATCCACCGCTTCAATGATCTGCGAGGAAGCATCGGTTCCCGTACCGGTATCAATACCGCTTGAAGTGGAGTCGATAATAGCACCGTTGTTGACGGAGATAGAATCGATCAGACCGGTGGACAGGATAACCGGAACGAAGAAGATGGCACGGAAGGCCGCACGACCCAGCATCTTCTGGTTCAAGATCACCGCTACGAACAGGGAGAAGATAACGATGGCAGGAACGTCAAAGATCAGCTGCTGTACGCCGCCAACCAGTTTCTGCACAAAGTCAACATCCTCAAACAGAGCCTCATAATAGTTGGCAAAGCCAACGGGGTTCAGCTTAACACCGGCAGAGCCATTCGGCAGACGAACGGGCTGCAGCGAGCAGAAGCTGAGCTTCATGGATTCAATGATAACGGGAATGTAGATGAAGGCAAGACCGATCACAAACGGGAGTACGAATACCCAACCGGCTCTGGCCTTACGCTTTTCAAGAGAGCCGGAGCCTGTGAAGAAGGCAATAACCTTCTTCCACAGACCGACAATTCCCTTCTCCTCGGAAGAGAGAGACAGCTTCTTTTCAGTTACGTTATTATTCATGTTCTCCCCTCCTTACTGAGTGATCTTGGTATAGCCGTACGGCTCGATCGTGTAAACGGTGCCGTTCAGCCTTACCTGAATGGTGTAAATGTTGTAGTTCAGAACAAAGGATGTGCCGCCATCGTAGCTGACCATAACGATCATGCCGTCATCCAGCGAGTACTTTGTCTTTTCATATTCGTCGCCTGCAGTAGCCTCCGATTCGGTGGTGGTGGAAGCGAGAACGCCGCCAGCCTCCAGCGCAGCGAGAATAGCCTCTTCATCAGCAACGGCATCAATTACCTCGCCGGCAGACATCTGCCCAGCCAGGTATGCTGCACGGTATTCAGCGATCTGTGCCTTCTGTGCAGCGGTGGTAGCAAGTGCTTCTGCCTCGTCCCACGCATCCTGGTAAGCCTTCTCATCCTGCGCCTTTTCGGTCTCGGTAGGAACACGCTCACCGATCAGGAACTGGTGATCAACGATCAGCTTGGTTTGCAGCGTACCGATAGCGTTGTTCACGCGATCGTATACGTCAAACAGCTCACCGCGCTCAACGAGGTTGCCCTCTTCATCAAACTGGCCGGCCCAGATCTCGTAGTTAACCGAGTAGTATTCACTCAGATCCTCGAACTCCTTCAGCAGGCTGGTATTGTCATAGGAGAGGGTGAAGTAAATACCTGCACCGTTCTCAATCGCCTTCAGAACCTGGTAGTTTACGTTACCGGCCATGTTGATGGCAGAGCCTGCAAAGTTTACGTAACCGTGCAGAACCATACCAACGAACGGAACGGAACGGCTGGCGCTTGCGAAGCGCGAGCTATCCAGGGCGGCACCAAGCAGATGCTCGGTGTAGGCCAGGGCGTAAATGTTACCGCCAGAGGTCATAACGGAGCCGTTATAATCCTCGCTCAACTGGGCGAAGATGCTGGTGATGATCTTCTTTGCCTCATCGCGGTTGGTAGGCGACTTGTCACCGAAGTCGGAGTTCAGATCGCTACCCATAGAGCCAACCGAAATGCCGATCGGATCAAAGCTCTTAAACTTACCAGAAAACTTCTCGTAATACTCTTCAATCATCGCAGGCGTTACGCAGATCTGATAGAAGGTAACGAATTCCTGGTAGGTTGCATCGTATACACGGAGGTTCGCATAACGGTTATCAATCGTGCGCGCTGCGGCGTACTTCAGGTTGATACCGTCAAAGAGCTTTCTGTTTCTGATGTACATGAAATCGAAATCCGGGAAAACGCCGTAGCCCTTGGCATTGGCATCCTTCAGCAGCTCAGCAAAGCCGTTGTCGCCGCCAACCTCCTTCATCCACTTCAAGCGATTCGGGTAGGTGTAATACATACCCTCGTTGGCAAAGCCGGTCAGCTTGAACTGAACGTTGGAGATGCCGTTTTCGGAAAGATCCTTGTACATTTGCTGAACGTCAGCAAACGTGGTCAACGGAACGTCCACGTCTACGGGAACGGAAAGAATTCTTTCCATATCCGGAACGGTACCGAAGCTCTCGATGTAGAGCGGGATGTTCTTATTATCTGCTACCTCCAGTGCCGAAAGAACACCGGCAACGTTGGTCAGATAGTGTCTGTAAGCATTTGCCATGCCGACGTAAGTGGGGGCAAAGCAGGTGCTTTCGGTAGCGGCATGCTTATCGGTGAGCATGTAGATGCGCATCTTATAGCTGCCGGTATACTTACGGGAGGATTCAACCGTCCAAGAGGAAGCCGAGTTGCCGCCGGACGAGCTGTCACCGGAAAGATCGTAAGTATCGCGAGGACGCGGATTGAAGGTGGTGTATACCGTTGCGAACGGAGAACGGGTACCACCCCAGTTTGCCGTAATGCTCGCCATCGCGTCACCCTCCTCCAGGATGGCCATATAGCCACTGGTGGTGGTAACGGGGGTCTCTACTACGTTCCCTTCCTCGTCGGTGGTCTGCACGGTGGAATTCAAGGTGCTGACAGAGCCGAATACGGGAACGCGAATGGTCTCCTGGTGTGCACCGGAGATCTGGTGGTAGGCATAGTCGATACCGTATACCTTACCGGTCGTGCTACCGTATTCCTTCTTGGCAAGATCCTCGTAGTAGAAGATCGCGCCGCCGCCATCGGGATAGAAGAGGTAGCCATCATTGGTCAGATCGCCTGCGCCAAAGTACTGCAGGGGGGTGATGTACTCTAGGGTGTAGAGCGAGTAGTCAAAGCGAATACCGTTTGCAGGCAGGCGGATGGTAAGACCCTCTTTGTTCAGGGTATACTCCAGCGCCACCTTGAAGAGCGGCGGATCCAGCTCCTCCGAGGTATACTCGGTTTCCGCATGGTCCTTTTCCATCTCCTCGTACGTGTAGTTCGGGCAGTAGGTCTTGATGTAGTTTTCCAGCATACGCTTATCGCGCGGGGTGGACTTAGAACGGACATAAATGCCCTTGTTCAGCTTCTGCAGCACGGGATAAGCCTTCAGCATATCGTTATAAGCGGTATCGCTCATAACGCGGTTACCGGCCTCGTCAACCTCAAAGGGGTTGATCTCGGTGTAGTAAGAAAGGAAGGATTTCAGATCGTAGGTGGCAGCAGAGCCGGCTGCAAAGATCGCATCCCAATCGTAGCTGGGGAGATCAGGGTTCATCACGCTAAGGATCTCGCTGATCATACGCTCGATGGTAATGCTACCGGGAGCAAGATAGTTAGAGTCCTCACGGCCCAGGGCATACTCAACACGGATACCCTGCTTGATGTTCTTTACCTTTATCTGGCCGCGGCTGGCAGCCTCGGTATAGCTGAAATAATCCTTATGGTTACCATTTTCAAGGAAGCCGATCTGAATCTGCGAGAGCAGCTCTGCACGAACGGCATCGGAAACCTGAATGGTTTCACTATCCTCGATCTTGTAGGGGTTAGACAGCAGGATCTGACCGGTGGTGGTATCCTTAACGGCAATTTCACCGGTATAATCGTTCACGTAAAGCTCATATACGTCATACTTGGCAGCCAGACGCATATTCGCATCGCTATCAATCTTATCCTGCGGGCTTGCATAGTTGGTGCGAAGAGCAGCCTTTACGATATCCTCGTAGGGCTCCTTTTCCTCGTCCGGCGTCTCCTCGCCGGTGGCATCGCCGCCGGTAGTATCACCAGACTCGGTGGCTGTATCAGCAGCCTCCACAATACCGGGAACGGTACAGAAGACACCGAAAGAGCCAAAGGCCATCAACAATGCAAGCATCATTGATAAAATTCTTGTTTTCATTCTCATATCTCCTATACTTAGACTCGGTAAGACAGCTCGGTGTAGATCTGCGTAATGAAGGACAGGATCTTACCCAGCAGGCTTGTGAACAGAACGGCAACGAACATGATAACGGCCATGGCAACCACGGTACCAATGGTGGTGGTGATCGTCTTGAACAGCGAGTAGTCATGGGTTACCATCATACCAAAGAAGAGCAGGAACGCAGCCCAAACGAAGGAAACCGTTACGAGCAGCGAAACAATCTGCGCCTCCTCCAGCGCTACTACGTTAGAGAGCAGCGTAGAAATAATCAGGAAGAGCGGCATGGGAGCAAGTGCATAGCAGCAAGCGATAATAATATCCTTTAAGCTACCCTCACCGTCAAACAGCGTAGTCAGACACCAGTTGGAAATAGACCACAGCAGAAGCGGTACGGTAACGGCTGCTACCTGCACCAGGATCGTAGAGTAATTTTCTTCCGGATTCATCAGATAGCCGGTACCGACAGCCTGATAGAAGAAAGCAACGATAACGATCAGAAGGATCGTCAAAGCAGCGCGCAGCGAGCCACGCTTCTCATGCTTCAGATCCCAGAAGCCATCGAAGGGATGGAATACCAGGTGGAAGGAGTAAAGCAGCTCCTGCCAGTAGGTTCTCTTCCCGTGGGAGTGAGCGGTCTCGTAGTTGACACGCTTAACGTACTTCATAAAGAAGGACCAAGCAACGCAAAGAACGATGACTACGATCGGGATCAGCACGAAGAAATCGGCGATCCAAACCTTACGCAGCTCCTGATAGGACTTTGAATAATAGGTCGTCTCATAAGCGGCATGGAGATACTCCATAGCGCCCTCATAATCCGATTCGCGGTACAGCGCCTTACCGATACCGATATAAGCGGTATCGAAGTTGGAGTTACGCTTCAGGATCTCAGTCCAGTTTTCAACTGCCTTGTCGTAACGACGGGCGTTCTGGTCTGCGAGAGCCTGAACCAGGATGTTACCGTACTCGGTTCTCTCATAGACTGTGATGTTATC
>JAZQVK010000244.1:0-3792 GCA_045631765.1 Eubacteriales bacterium | reverse complement strand
GGATACAGGGCAACGCCCAGCCCCATCTCTACGTAGCGGCGGATGTACAACGGGTCGTCACATTCAATGGCAATGTGCGGTGAAAAGCCGGCCGTCTCGCACAGCCGCGTGGTCAGCTGCCGCAGGCTGCTGCCCTCCTGCATGGCGATAAAGCGCGCCTCGCGCAGGTCGGCAAGGCAGGAGACCTCACCCGTGAAGGGGTAGTTCTTGGCCGCCGCCAACAGGATCTGCTCGCGCACCAGCAGCTGCCGCTCGTAGGCACCGTTATTCGCCAACGCATCGGTGATCAGCAGGTCATAGTGCTCCGGCGCGGCCGGGTCACGGTGGCAGAGCGAAAAGGAGATGCCCGGGTGCGCCCGCTTGCACGCCTCAATGGCGCGCGCCACCTGCGCCCGGTTGCAGCCCACAAAAAGCCGCACCTCGCCGCTAAGCTGCTCCTCGCGGTCAGAGAGGATGCGCTTCGCCTCGGCCAGCTCGTCAAGCGCGCGGCGCGCCTTGTCGTACAGAATGCGCCCGGCCGGGTTCAGCGAAACGCGGTTGCCGTGCCGGTCAAAGAGCGGGGTGCCCAGCTCGCGCTCCAGCCGCCGGATCACCTGAGAGATGCTTGAGGTCGGCACCAAGAAGCTTGCCGCCGTGCGTGAAAAATTCTCGCGCTCTGCCGCGTCACAAAAATAGGTCAGCTGTAAAAGATCCATATCGGCCTCGTTTGTTTTTTCTTTCAGTATAGCAAAAAATAGGTTAACTGTCAAGTGAATGTCAGGATATAATCTTTCATTCTTGACATAACGATGATTCTCGGTTACAATGAAAGAAAAAACTAAAAAGGAGAATCAACATGGCTGAAATTCTTGAAATCGCAATGGTGCTTTGCTTTGGCGCCTCTTGGCCGATGAACGTGCTGAAATCCTGGCGCGCCCGCTCAACGAAGGGCAAAAGCCTGGCCTTTCTCTGCCTCATCTTTATTGGCTACATCGCCGGCATCGCCTCTAAGCTGCTCAACGAGGCCTACATGACCGAGTTTGCCTCAAAGTGGTACGTGCTCTTCTTCTACGTGCTCAATCTTCTGATGGTCGGCACCGACCTGGTGCTCTACGCGCGTAATTACCGCCTGGATAAGGCACGGGAGGTAAAGGCATGAGAGAGTATCTTGACCTGTTTTATACCGAGGCGAAAAACCCTTCGCAAATGCTGGATCTTTTGCTGCCGGACTGTGATGAATTTCCGATCCTCGTCTATTTCCATGGTGGCGGGCTGGAAGCCGGCTCCCGCAAGGATTGGCGCGTGCCAATGCGCTATCTCTGCGCGCACGGCGTGGCCGTGGCATCGGTCGATTACCGCATGTACCCGCATGCCGCCTACCCGGATTTCTTGCAGGATGGCGCTGCCGCCATCGCCTGGATCAAGGCGCACATCGGCGAATACGGCCGCTGTGAGCATATCTACGTGGGTGGCAGCTCGGCCGGCGGCTATATGAGCATGATGCTCTGCTTTGCCGATCAATTCCTCAAGGCTTACGGTATCAACCCCACCGACATCTCCGGCTTTATTCACGATGCCGGGCAGCCCACCACGCACTTTAACGTGCTGCGCGAGCGCGGGCTGGACGTGCGCCGCGTGATCGTGGATGAAAGCGCCCCGCTCTATTACGTGGGTCTTTCTAAGGAATACGCGCCCATGCTGTTCCTGATCTCGGATCACGATATGGAATGCCGGCACGAGCAGACCGAGCTGATCCGCGCCACGCTCTGGCACTTCGGCTATGACCAAAGCAAGGTCGAGCATACGATCCTGCCCGGCCGGCACAGCAGCTATATCGACGAGCTGGATGCTGAGGGTGAGAGCGTGTTCGGGCGCGAGGTCCTGCGCTTTATCCGCGCAAGAGGGATGTAAGATTTCCACCCTTGATTGACAAATCGTCACGTCTGTGCTACAATAGGGGCAGATATTCCGAAAAAGGAGAGACGATATGCAAAAGCCGATCATAGAAAGAAACCGCAAGGCCGGCGAGGCCGTAGTGGCCGCGCTGCGCGCCCGCCGCTTTGATGCCCATTACTGCGCCACCATGGAGGAGGCGCTGACCCTTGCAGAGGGGATGATCCCCACCGCCGCCAGCGTGACCTTTGGCGGCTCGATGACCGTATCTGACAGCGGCCTGGTCGACCGCCTGGCAGCCAAGGGCTGTGCCATCTTTGACCGTGGCAGCGTGCCGGTTGAGGCGCGTGCTAAGTTTGTTGAGGAGCACTTCTTCTCGGATTGGTTCCTCGGCTCTGTCAATGCCATGAGCGAGGAGGGCGTCTTGTATAATATGGATGGCAACGGCAACCGCGTGGCCTCGTATATCTACGGCCCCAAAAACGTGCTGCTGCTGGTAGGCATGAACAAGGTGGTCAAGAGCGAGGAGGCAGCCATTGCCCGTGTGCGCGGCCTGGCCGCACCCACCAATGCCCAGCGCTTTGCCATTGATACCCCCTGTAAAAAGACCGGCCTGTGTGCCGACTGCAAATCGCCCGATTGCATCTGCGCTACCATGACCACCATGCGCGTTTGCCGCCCGGCAGGCCGCATCCGCGTGATCCTGGTTGGCGAGGACTGGGGCTATTAACGCAAAAGCCGTTTGGTTTTTTTCCAAACGGCTTTTTTGCGCCGCTTTTTCTGTTGCAAAGCGCGTATATCTATGGTATACTGAAAGAAAACTATATCAAACGGAGGGAAAACGAATATGGCTTACACAGCAAACGAGGGCCGCTATACGGGTATGACCTATCGCCCCGCCGGCAAAAGCGGCCTGTGCCTGCCGGCCGTCTCGCTTGGCCTTTGGCACAATTTTGGCAACACCGGCTGCTACGAGACCATGCGCGCCATGTGTGAGACCGCCTTTGACGGCGGCATCACCCACTTTGACCTGGCCAACAACTACGGCCCGCCCGCCGGCAGCGCCGAGGAAAACTTTGGCCGCCTGCTGCGCGAGGAGCTGCACGCCTACCGTGACGAGATGATCGTCAGCACCAAGGCCGGCTACGATATGTGGCCCGGCCCGTACGGCAACGGCGGTAGCCGCAAGTATCTGCTGGCCAGCTTAGACCAGAGCCTGAAGCGTATGGGGCTTGCCTACGTGGATATCTTTTACCACCACCGCATGACGCCCGATACGCCGCTTGAGGAGAGCATGGAGGCGCTTGACCAGGCCGTCAAAAGCGGCAAGGCGCTGTATGCCGGCCTTTCCAACTACGATGGCGAGACGATGAAAAAGGCCGCCGCCATCCTGCACGAGCTGCGCTGCCCCTTCATTATCAACCAGAACAGCTATTCCATCCTCAACCGTGGCCCGGTCAACAACGGCCTGCTGGATGCCGCCGGGGAGGCAGGGAAGGGGGTCATCATCTTCAGCCCGCTTGCCCAGGGGCTGCTGACCGATCGGTATAAGGACGGCATCCCGGCTGATAGCCGCATCCGCACCGACGGCCGCTTCTTAAAGGAAAGCGCCATTACCGCCACCATGCTGGATAAGCTGGCGCGCCTGCGCGAGATCGCTGCCGGACGTGGGCAAACGCTTTCGCAAATGGCGCTGGCCTGGGTCTATGCCCACCCGGCCGTAACCAGCGTGCTGATCGGCGCCTCGAAGCCCGCGCAGATCAAGGAAAACATCGGCATGCTGCAAAACACCGCGTTCAGCGAGGAAGAGCGGCGCCTGATCGACGAGATCGCGCTGGGCTGATGCGTTGCCGGCGAGAACAAACAGGTCGATTCATCATTCGTCAGCATGACCGAACAAAAAAAGGACAGAGAAATTTC
>JAZQVK010000243.1:0-11431 GCA_045631765.1 Eubacteriales bacterium | reverse complement strand
ATTAAGTGTCTATCATCAGGATTTTGAGGCGCAGTACCAGGCCACCACCGAATATGTGGAACGAACCTTTGCCAGCTTAGAGGGGCGTGCCGAGCGGTATTGGGTCTGCCTGCCGATGGCCACGCGCACCGCTTTTCAGCGCCCCTTCGTCGGTGTGCAGGTAATCCCGCACGAAGGAGCCACTTTTTTGGCGGCGGTAGATATATAGATCCTTTTCTAATTCCTTCATGGCACGAATGGCGGTAATGCGACTTACCCCATACTGCGCCATCAGCTCGTACTCGGTTGGCAGCCGGGCGCCGGGAGCCAGCTCGCCGCTTTTGATCTTGCTTAATAGCTCGTGATAGATCTTGCCGTATAGCGTTTCTTTCATGTAAGAGCCTTTCTGTGGTGGATCGTTTTTATCATTATAGAACAAAAGCACCCACATTGCAAGAGAAAATACTATGTTTTTTCTTTGAAAAGATATATTTATTATATCAAATGCCGCTAAAAACATGAATTGTTATGTAAAGTTACCGATTTTTTTTGAGGGCGGCTCTTGCTTTTTTACCAGGTGGCCGCTATAATAAAAGTAGCTTTTTTCGAAGACGCTTGGCAAACTATCTTCTGGCAATGCAGAATGACAAAAAGTCTGCATGTAATTCCAAGCAGATCATAACGCTAACACTGGAGAATGAAGCATGAACGAAAGAAAAGGAATTGCCATTGCCGGCACCATGGTGGCCGACGTGGTGAAAATGATCGACGCGTACCCGGAAAAAGGGATGCTGGCTGGCATTAGCGGCATAAGCCGCGCGGTAGGCGGTATCGTGCCTAACGTGGCCATCGATTTGGCGGTGATGGATCCCGATCTACCCATTTACGCTTACGGCACGGTAGGTGCCGATGACCACGGCGAGTTCCTGCGCGCCCAAATGGCGGCACACGGGATCAACGTGCAGGGCGTAGCCGTGCACCCAACCGCCCCCACCGGCTTTACCGACGTGATGACGGTAAAATCTACCGGTGAGCGCACCTTCTTTACCATGGGTGGCGCAAACGATTTTTATGCCCCCGGTGAGGAGGAGGCTGCCGCGCTACCGGCAGAGATCCTGCATATTGGATACATTTTGCTGATGGAGGCCCTGGATCAGCCGGATGATGCCTATGGCACGCGTCTTGCCCGTTATTTGGATATGGTGCAAAAGCAGGGCGTTCGTACCTCGATCGACGTGGTAAGCCGCGTGGGCGATCGCTTCCGTGAAAAGGTGGTGCCCGCCCTGCGCTATACCGATTATGCGATCATGAACGAGATCGAGGCCTGCGGCGCGATCGGCCTGCCCGCGCGGGATGAGGATGGCAAGCTTATTTTGAAGAATTTAGAGGCCGCGATCGACGGTATGTTTGACCTTGGCGTTCGGTGCGCGGTGGTCATTCATTGCCCTGAGCTGGGAATGATGAAGAAAAAGGGCGGCAGCTTGGTCACGCTGCCATCCCTGAAGCTGCCGGCAGGCTTTATCAAGGGCAGCGTTGGCGCGGGGGATGCTTTCTGCGCCGGCTGCCTGTACGGCCTGTACCAGGGGTATGACGAGGCGCACATTCTCGCCTTTGCCTCGGCGGCGGCCGCCTGCAATCTTTCTGCGGTAGATTCTGTGAGCGGTATGCGCCCGAAGGAAGAGATTGAAAAGCTGCATCAAGCGTGTGAAAGGATATCGTTATGCTAAAGCAATCCGAATATCAGGCATTGGTCAAGGAGGCGCTTTCCTATTACGAAAAGGCGCACATCGTCCTCACGGATGAGGAAAAGGCACGCATCGAGGTGGCGGAGTTTGATCTTGGCCGTGTGCGTGAGGTGGGGTTAGAGCTGCTCACCTATATCAATACCGACCGTGTATGCGCCAAGGAAATGGTATTGTTCCCCGGTCAGACCTGCCCGGAGCATTGGCACGTTCCCACGGGCGGACAAGAGGGGAAGGAAGAGACCTTCCGCTGCCGCTATGGCAAGGTTTACCTGTACGTAGAGGGCGAGGGGAAGCGTGAGGATATCCACGGCAAGATCCCCTCTACCCCGGTTACCGTATTTCACGAGGTAATTTTGCAGGCCGGCGAGCAGTACACCATCTACCCCGGTACCAAGCATTGGTTCCAGGGCGGCGAGGCGGGGGCTGTGATCTCGGAATTTTCTACCCACAGTACCGACGAGACCGATGTATTTACCGATAAGGCCATCGTGCGCGCCCCACGCGTTGAAAAGGATTAAGTAAAGAAAACATAAGAAAATCCCCGGCAGTACCATCGGTGTTGCCGGGGATTTTTGTCTTAAAACATCATGCTTTCCATGAATAGATCAGAAAAAATAGGGCTTGCGGAAAGGTCGGCATAGGTGGCGCTTTGCGTGTACGGCAAAAGCGAATCACCACGGCAGGCATACTGCACGGTGCCGGCCAGGCTGCTGTTACGCAGCGCGATGCATTTGCTTTGCAACTCGCGCGGCAGCAGGCCGGTTTTCACGGCGTTTTCGATATCCACCTTGGCTGCAAAGCCGCCGGAGATATACAAGCCGTCGATCTCCTCAAAGGAGACCCCCTTCACCCTCATCAGCGTGATGATGGCGGCATACACGGCCGCCTTGGCCAACTGATACTGCCGCACGTCACCGTCGGTCAAAAAGACCCCACTTGCGATCTCAAACTGCTCGCACTCCATATAGCCGGTCTCGTCGATCCTGCCGTCTTCTACCAGCGCGGCGATCACGTCGATCAGCCCGGTGCCGCAGATGCCCTTGGCAGGGGCATCTCCCACCGTTTTTGCAACCCCGGCTTGATAAGCGTAGATAGCACCGCTTGTGGCACTCATGCCCTGGGATATGCAGGCACCCTCAAAGCAGGGGCCGGCGGCAGCAGCGGTACAAAGCGCGGAATCGGATGAATAGAGAACGATCTCGGCATTGGTGCCAAGGTCGATCAAAAGGCGGTGCTTGCCCGCGGGCGGCATGCCAACGGCATAAAGCCCGGCAACCAGATCAGCCCCTACGAAGGCGGCGATCGAGGGCAGACATTCTACCAGGGAAACGCCGCACAGGCCAAGCGATTCGCCGCTTACCGTCTTGCTTGCGAGAAAGGCGGGCGTATAGGGGGCTACCCCCATGGGGGAGCAGTCTATCCCCAAAAGCAGATGCAGCATGGTGCAGTTGCCTGCTACGTACAGCCGTTCTACCGGGCGGTCAGTGATCTCCTTGATCATGCCGTTCAGCTCGTGGATCAGTGCGCGTTGCAGCACGGCCGGGCCGTGGTGGCGGCAATGCTCAATACGGCTCATCACGTCGGCTCCGTAGGCGCGCTGTGGATTGGTACGGGTCAGCACGCGCAGCGTTTTCCCCTCACGCGGGGCAACCAGCGCCGGCGCCAGCGTGGTGGTGCCGATATCCAGCGCAAGGCATACGTCTGTGGCGCTGCCGCCGGTCTCCTCTACGCCGGTCTCGGAAAGGATCTCTGCCCTTTGCGGCAGCGAAACGGTAATATCCCCGTGGATCGCATACCGGCAGGAAAGCTCCTCCTTGCCGTTTACCAGCACTAGGCATTTGCGGCAGCTGCCCTTGCCACCACAGGGGTGGTCAAGCGGTATGTCGGCGCCCAGCAGCAGTGTAGACAGGATCGTGCCGTCCTCGGCGTATAGCTGCTTGCCGTTAACGGTTACCTGATGCATAAAGCTCGCTCACCTTTTCAAAATAAGCGTCAATATTCTCCCACCGTGCAGCGGCAGGTACGTCGCAGCCGGTAGAAAGCATAAAGTTCTCGTAGCCCGCGCAAGCGTTATAAACGCTTTCTACAGCAGCGCGGATTTCGTCCGGCGTGCCGGTGCGGAAAAGCACCGGGTCTACGTTGCCCATCACGACGAAGTGCTCAGGCAGCCCTTCGATTGCCTTTTTCAGGTCAATGGCGTTGCCAAAATGCAGGATATCTGCCGGCAGCGTTGCAATGCCATCCAGCATGTCACCTACGGCATTGCCGCAGTTGTGGTAGCAAATGATAAAGCTCTCGTCATTGACCGCGTCAAAGATGCGCTTTACGTAGGGAATCGAAAATTCCTCGGCAAGCGCGGGCGAGAGCAGGCCGGCGGCCGGCTCGGCTAAGATCACACCGTCTGCCCCGGCAGCCTTGAAGGCCTTCAGGTAGGCGATGATAAAATCGGTTGCCTTGTCTAAGAGACAGCAGACCTCATCCGGGCTGTCATAGCAGGCCATCATCAGTTCAGTCATGTCATAGAGGCGCCCGGCGAGCGAATATGGGCCGATCACGCCGCAAAATACGGGCAGGTCGGTAATGGTTTCCTTGGCCAGACGAACGCCCTCTAAGCATAGCCCGGTTCTGCCGGTACCAACTGCGGGCACCGTGATCGCAGCCGCATCGGCAATATCCTCGATAATGCCGTGCTCTACGGTGGGTACCTCATCATCCGTGATGCGGATCTCGGCGCCAAAGGCCTCTGCCTCTACAGAAAGATCCATCATGTTCAGCGAGGCACCTACCGGGCAGCGCGCGGCAATCGCCTGCATCCCCTTCGCCTGCATGGCGGGCGAGGCAAGAAGCTCGCGCACGCTGATGTCAAGCAGCGCCGTAGAGGGGAAGGAGAGAATGGGAATGGTTTTGTGCTTGCTTTTCAGCAGCTTTTCAATACTTGCTTTCATAGCGTCACCTGAATAATATCATACAAAAATAGGTTACGGTATTGGCACCGTTGTGGTAATGCAGGCCGATCTTGCGGGAAAGCTCCAGCACGTGAATGCCGCATGCCTCCACCGAGGGGATCGCCCGTTCGGGGAAGCGACAAGGGGCATCGGGATAGGTGCAGGTCTCGCACAGGCCGCAGCCCTCGCAGCCCAGCGCCATAAAATCGACACCCTGCGCGCGTAGTGCATCGGTCATGCGTAGCAGCACCTGCTTGGCATCCTGCTGCCCGGCTATCATGCCCTCAAAATCAAAACTGTCCTCTAAATCGTATTTGCATGTGAAAACAAAGGCGGTACGGTAGCTCTTGATCTTTTTTTCCAGCTCCTCCAGCTCGCCAACGCCGGGCGGGCAGGTCCAGCAGGTACCGTACCTGCCGCAGCGGTTTTCACGACACATAGCTACCACCTCCGGCGAGAAGGGGATTACGCTCGTTTCGATCAGCGCGTGCTCATGGATCGCCGGGTCGCTTTGCAGCGCCTCTATGTAGCTCACTTGCAAAGCTCTACGGCCGCATCGGCTGCGCTGGCCGCATCCGAGGTGTACATATCAGCGCCGATTTCCTGGCAGTAGACGTCGGTTACCGGGGCACCGCCGATCATGATCTTCACCTTGTCGCGAATGCCGGCCTCCTTGGCGGCCTCTACGACCTTGGCCATGGCATCCATGGTGGTGGTCAGCAGGGCAGAGCAGCAGATCACCTGGCAATCCTGCTCGATGGCGGTCTTGATAAAGGTCTCGGGCGCTACGTCGGTGCCCAGATCGATCACCTCAAGGCCCTTGCCCTCCATCATCATCTTAACCAGGTTTTTACCAATGTCGTGCAAATCGCCCTGTACCGTGCCGATGCATACGCGACCGGTAGACTGTACGCCATCCTCGATCAGCAGGGGCTTGAGCACCTGCATACCCATGTTCATGGCGCGGGCGGCTACCAGCACCTCAGGCACGTAGACCTCGTTGTTCTTGAACTTTTCACCGATGACGTTCATGCCGGAGAGCAGACCCTCCTTCAGGATCTGGGCTGCCGGATGTCCGGCATCAATGGCGTTCTTCACCAGCTCGGCCACTACCTTGGCCTTGCCTCTTTGCAGGTTTTCGGAAATTTCAAGATAAATGCTCATTTTCGTTTCTCCTTGATATGTTTGTGACATTCTGTATTGATAGGGAGTCATCCCCATATACGACTTAAATAAGCGGTAAAAGGAGGGAATATCCTTTAAGCCGCAGCGACCAACGATCTCCTCGTTGGAAAGCCCCGTGGTGCGAAGCAGGTTGCAGGCAAGGCCGATTCTCACGCCACGCACGTAGTTGGCAAAGGATTCACCCGTTACCCGCTGAAACATGCGGCTCAGGTGTGATTTGCTGACAAACAGCGCACCGGCGATCGATTCCAGCGAGATGTCGCCGTCATCGCAGCGATCAAGGATCTCACGCATTGCCGCCGAAACGGTGATCCATTCTCGCGGGCGCTCTACGTGCTTGGTCTCTGCCATGTCGATGTATCGCGCCACGGTGATCAACAGCAGTGAAACGCGTGCCTTGATGGCCGTCTGCCAGGCCAGATGCTGAGTCTCCAGCTCCTGGGCTATGGCGTGAAATAGATCGGTGATCGCCTGCATGGCGTGTGCGTTCAGCATGGCGTAGGAAAGGGGCAGCTTATCGCGGAAGATGCCGCAGCAGAACTGCTCGCTTTCCGGGCAGGCTTGCTCGCCCTCCAGCAGGGCGGCCGGGGCAAAGGCCAACGTGCAAACGGTAGGTCGCTCTTCGGCGCTTTTGGCAAAAAAACCGTGTGGGATGCCGCCCTCTAAGATATACATATCTCCTGCGCGGCACTCACTTACCTCATTCAACACGCGGTGTAGGCCGTTGCCGGAAAGAACCAGGCTGATCTCAACCAGCTCGTTCACACCTAAGCGCGAGAGCGGGAGATCGTCTTGGTATATGCTTTCATATTCCGAGGTGCTTAGAAAAACAAGCGTATCCTTGGCCAAGCCTTAACACCGCCTTTCGTGTGAAGAATGAATTACAGACGGATCTTTTTGATCTTTTCTGCGTAATACTGCACCAGCTCGAATTTTGTTCCGGGCATTAGCCGGTGGTCGGGGCAGGGGATAAAGCCACCAAGCGCAGAAAGGCGCTGCAGCCGTTCAATTTCGGCATCCACGGCGGCCTTGTCCTTGCGCAGGGCGGTCTTATCCATACCGCCTACGCCCAGCATGCCCTTGCCGTATTTCTCTCTTGCCGGTGCAAACTGGTCACCCCACACGCCGATCTCGATCGGGAACATGGTGTTTACCCCGTTTTCAAACCAGGTGGGCAGCAGCTTGTCGGTCACGCCGTCGCAATCCAGCGAAATAATGTCAATGCCGTATTGGTGGCAGAGCTCGTTGCGCTTGCGGTAATGCTTGGCGCAAAGCTCGTCAAATTTATCGGGCGCGAGCAGCGGGCCGTTCTTGAAGCAGATATCCTCCCAATAGTGGGCAAAATCAAATTTTGCGCCAGTCTCTAAGATCGCCTTGGCGCATTGATATTGCATCTCGGCATAGGTGTCGATAATATCGGCAAGCAGATCCTCATCCTCATCGTACATGAGGTAGCTCATGCCGATCACCGAGGTCATATCGCGAATGCTGCCCAGCACGCTGCCCAGGTGCAGACCGATGGGCTTATCCGGGTCACGCGTTTCGTTAAAGGATTTGTAAAACGCCAGGTCTACACGGTCGGGGGAAAACTGCATCTTCGGCTTATACAGCGTCTCAAAAGCCTCGCGGTCCTTCAGGATGTAATCATCCTCCGAGGGGATAGAGGTGATGCCGGGCTTGATCCGCTCGATCATGCCGGTGTAGCTTTGCACACGCTTGGTCCCATCCGGCAGGACCTCAAGCACCTTTTCCTCAAAGGGCGGGAACAGACCGTTGTTCGAGCCAACGTTGGAATTCCAGTTGAAATCCCAGCCGATCAGCTTGTCAAGCTCGCGATCCTTGGGCGAACCGTCGTAGTTGCCCTCGGCCAGCTCATGCGGAATCTTGCCCTGCTCGGCCCATTCGGTCAACAGCTCAGGCCAGTAGCCGAAATGCACAGCCGGCATCCGGTCCACCTCTTGATAGTGTAAAATGCGCATGGCGCGCTCTCGATTGGTCATAAAGAGGCCTCCTATGTCAGTATGACATCATTATAGCACAGTCTTTCGATAAAATAAATAGGGTAGAATTTTTTGTTGCCCTGCAGGCTGCAAAAAAACCACATACCGGGCTTGATCTACGGCTGCGTATTTTACCTGTAGCTCCCAGCGGTAGGATGACGGCGTGTAACCGCAGACACGGCGAAGGGTCAGGTCGAAGCAGGAAAGCGAGGAAAAGCCGAATGACTCGGTGACTTCGTCTAATGGCTTGTCAGATACGCTCGTCATTTGGTGCTTTGACCTTGTATATTTCGACTGTTTCTGGGGAAAAATTGACTTTTTTCTCTGCACTCGCTTGACAGGTCTTTGGCGGTTTGATAAAATGAAGATAGAATGATTTTTTTGCCCGGCCAAGACTGGGGAAAAGGAGAATAGAAATGAGAGAAAAGATCTTGTTTGATGACGGCTGGCTGTTTCACCGTGGGGATATCAAGCCGAAATTCCCGGAGGTGAAGGGAACGGCCTATATGTCTGCCAAGACCGAGCGGTATCATATGGGGCCGGCCTCGATCGGCTATTTTGGT
The DNA here is from genome assembly GCA_045631765.1 of Eubacteriales bacterium. GTDB lineage: Bacteria > Bacillota > Clostridia > Oscillospirales > CAG-272 > UBA1740. Next base: position 3,014 of record JAZQVK010000243.1, on the reverse strand, counting down.
GATGCCGATACCTACGATAACCGCCGTGAGCATAAATCCGAGCGGTGGGACCCGGTTACGCTGCCGCACGATTATATCATCGACAATGAGCCGCGCGAGCATGAAAATTGTGCGCTGGGCTTTCTGCCGTATGATAACGCCTGGTACCGCAAGAAATTTAAGCTGCCGGCCGAGGATCAAGGGCGCCGCCTGACACTGTATTTTGAGGGTGTGGCAACGCACGCCACCGTCTATCTAAACGGCTGCCTGCTGAAGCATAATTTTTGCGGCTATACCTCCTTTGAGGTGGATATTTCCGACGTTGCCCTGTATGGCGAGGATAACTATCTTGCCGTTTACGTCAATACCGAGGAGCACGAATCCTGGTGGTATGAGGGGGGCGGCATCTACCGCCACGTGTGGCTGCAAAAGACGGATGCCACCTGCCTGGATCTCTACGGTATTTACGTGCTGCCCGAAAAGATCGGTGAGGATAGCTGGCGTATTACGGTAGAAAATACGGTTCGTCATGATGCTAAGGGGACACAGCTTGTTCGCACGCTGACCACCCTTACCGAGCGCACAAGCGGCGCGGTGCTTGCCACCCTGCTTGCCGAGGGCGAGGTTGGGGAATACGACAAGGCAACACTTTCGGCAAGCGTAGAGGTCAAGGCACCGCACCTCTGGTCGCTGGAGGATCCCTTTCTCTACGTGGCTACCACGCAGGTTTTTGTGCTGGATGAAGAGGTACATGAGATAGATGCGGATACAACGCGCTTCGGCTTCCGCTGGCTGAAGGCAGACCCAGACCACGGCTTCTTCTTAAACGGCAAGCACGTTCTGCTACAGGGTGTTTGCGGCCATGCTGATTGCGGCCTGATGGGCAAGGCCGTGCCGGATAATATTCACCGTGAAAAGGTGCATATGATGAAGGAAATGGGTGCCAACGCCTACCGCTGCAGCCACTATCCGCAGGCCGAGGCATTGATGGATGCCTTTGACGAGATGGGCATGCTGGTGATGGACGAGACCCGCTGGTTTGAATCGACCGACGAGGGGCTTGAGCAGCTGACCATGGTGATGAAGCGTGACCGCAACCGCCCGTCGGTGATCTTCTGGTCGATCGGTAACGAGGAGCCGCTGTTCGTGACCGAGCAGGGGCGCCGCATTGGCCGTCGCATGGCAGCGCACGCCCACAAGCTGGATAGCAGCCGATTTGTTCTGATGGCGAACGATAAGACCCCCAACCGCGCCACCGTATACGATGAGTGCGAGCTGATCGGTATCAACTATAACCTGAACCTGTTTGATGAGATCCACGCGCAGCGCCCGAGCCAGGCCATCTTCTCCTCTGAAAACTGTGCCACCGGTACCACCCGTGGCTGGTACAGACCCACCTCACCCAAAAACGCCTATTGCTCGGCCTACGATGCCGATACCAACGCCTGGTTCCTCGGCCGTGAAAAGACCTGGAAATTCCTTTGCGAGCGGGAATGGGTGATGGGCGGCTTCCAATGGATCGCCTTTGAGCACCGTGGCGAGGCCGTATGGCCGCGCCTGTGCTCGCAATCCGGCGCGATCGACCTGTATCTGCAAAAGAAGGATGCCTTCTACCAGAACCAGTCCTTCTGGACACAGGAGCCCATGGTGCATCTCTTGCCGCATTGGAGCTTTGCCGGCCGCGAGGGCGAGGCAATCCGCGTATCTGCCTATACCAACTGCGAGGCGGTCGAGCTTTTCCTTAACGGCGAAAGCCTTGGCAGGGGAGAGGTAGAAAAATTCGGCCATGCCGAATGGCAGGTGCCCTATGCGCCCGGCGTGCTGGAGGCAAAGGCCTACCGTGGCGGCGCGTGCGTGGCAAGCGATAAGAAGGAGACTGCCGGCCGTGGCACGCGCCTAGCTCTGCGTTTAGAAAATAAAGAGGCGCTTCGCGCCGGTGGCCGCGATATGGCCATCGTTACCTGCCTGGTGCTGGATGATGCCGGCCGCGAGGTGCCGGATGCGGCTCCCTTCGTGCGCTTCTCTACCGATGGCAATGGCATCATTCATTCTACCGGCTCAGATATTTGCGACCATACCAATCTTCACCTGCCTGACCGCCGTATGCGCGCCGGCCGTATAACGGCCGCTGTGCGCACAGGTAAGGACAAGGGTAGCGTGCGCGTCTATGCGGAGAGTGACGGTCTTGCCTCCGCTTCTCTGACGATCGAGCTGATCTGATACAAGGAAGAATGAAACGAACAAGAATATACCCGAATCTTGAAGATCTGCCCAAGAACTTCTATGGAATTTTGAAGAATGCTGCTGTGTATGATAGCAGCTGCTCGCCCGCCGCGCGCGTGCTCTTTATAGAAAAGGATGGCGGCTATTATCTCAAATCGGCAGAGAAGGGCAGCCTTGCAAGAGAGGCTGCCATGGCCCGTTATTTTCACGATAAGGGGCTTGGTGCCGAGGTGCTTGGCTATTATACCGATACAAGGGACTGGCTGCTGACCGCCCGCGTGCCGGGTGAGGATGCGACCCACGCTACCTATTTAGCTGAGCCGCGTCGTCTTGCCGTGCTGCTGGGAGAGACCTTGCGCGCCCTGCACGAGATAGATGCTGCCGGCTGCCCGGTGCCCGACCACCGTGTGTGCTACTTGGCCACTGCCGAGCAGAATTATCGCGCCGGGCAGTTTGATACGAGCGGTCTGCCGCCGGCCTTGACCCCGGCCACGCCAGAAGCAGCGTGGCACACCGTGTGTGAAGGAAAGCACCTGCTGCAACAAGAGGTGCTTTTGCACGGCGATTACTGTCTGCCAAACGTTATGCTGGATAACTGGAAGCCCTCCGGCTTTGTTGATCTTGGCAACGGTGGCGTGGGTGACCGCCACGTAGACCTGTATTGGGGTGCCTGGACACTTTGCTTCAATCTCAAAACCGACCGCTACCATGACCTGTTTTTCGATGCCTACGGCCGCGACCTGATCGACCCCGATCGCCTGCGCATCGTGGGTGCCATTGAAACCTTTGGATAAAAGCAACCGCCGCATGCA
>JAZQVK010000242.1:0-3473 GCA_045631765.1 Eubacteriales bacterium | reverse complement strand
CTGGTGGAACAGTATGCCGGCAGCATCGGTTTTGATCAGAATGTAATCTACCAGATCAACGCATAAATCCCATACAACGAAAAAACCATCACGGATACCGCACGGTACTGTGATGGTTTTCTTTTGCTGTTTCTGGAAAATCAGAACTTGTCAACAGGGTACAGGATCTTGAGCTGGTTGACCTTGCTCTGGTAGGCGGCCTGCTGCTTGTCGCGCATCAGCTTTGCCTTCAGCTCGTCACGCACGGCATCTAAGGGGGCCACCTCGCCGGCCTTTTTGCCGTTCAGGCGGATCAGGTGATAGCCAAACTGGGTCTTGACCGGGGCCGAGATCTCGCCCTCGTTCATCGCGTAGCAGGCTGCTTCAAACTCAGGCACCATTTGGCCACGGCCAAAATCGCCAAGGCTGCCGCCCTCCTCGCGCGAGGGGCAGGAGCTATACTTCTTGGCAGCTTCCTCAAAGCTGATCGCACCACTCACGATCTCCTCGCGAATGCGGGCAGCCTCGCCCTCCTCCGCTACCAGAATGTGGCTGGCGTTTACGGTGTCGCCACCCATCAGCTTATCCTTGTTATCCTCGTAGAACTTGGCAACCTCATCATCCTTCACGGTAACGGCGGAGAGCGCCTTTTCCATCGCGTAGCTGACAAGCAGGGTCTCCTTTGCCTGCTTGAGCTGTGCCTTAAAGGCCGGCTCTGCCTCAAACAGGCCGCGCGTTGCCTCTAAAAGGAACAGGCGGCGGTTGATCAGCTCCTCTAAAATAGCGGCTCTGCCCTCGGGCGAGCGATATGCCTCGCCGCGCTGGCCAAGGCCGGCAAGAAACATTTCAACGTCAGCCTCGGTAATGTTTTGGCCACCAACGGTGGCAAGAATACGTGCATCCATGGTTTATATTCCTTTCCAAAATTATTCTGTTGTAACGGCAGCCTCTGCCGGTTCTTCTTTTTTTGTCAATTGCTTGATCCATTTACGAGAGACAAAATGCTTGACGCACAGAATGCCTTTAACGGTGTCTTCACCGATGAACATAGTGGCGATCAGCACCACGAACAGCGAGGGCTTGATCAAAAGACCCACGATCAGCACCGCCGGAATACCAAAGGCGTACAGACCCAGCAGGTCGAGAATACAGCCGGCCTTGGTATCGCCACCCGCGCGGAAGATGCCGCAGATCATGGTGTAGGGGATCATGCGTATCGCGATCCAAAATCCGTAAAAGAGCATACATTGTGAGGCAACCAGCCGCGCCGCCTCAGTCTCCACCGGGAAGAGTGCGAGTAGCGGGTCGCGCATCAGAATCAGCAGCGCGCCCATGATCACGCCCATCACCGGGGTCATCACGGCAAAGCGCTTGGCTGCTTGATAGCCGCCCTCATGGTCGCCGCGGCCGATGCGCATGCCCACCATGATCGAGCAGGCGCCGCAAATGCCTACGAAGAAGACGAAAAAGAGCTGCTGCATGTTCTCATACAGCGTGTAGCCGGCATGGTTCTCAACCCCCTGCCGTGCCAGCACCATGGCGTAGATATTGGTGCCGATGCCCCACATCGTTTCATTCAGCAGCACGGGCGAGGCGATCTTGATATACTTGCGGCAAAAGGGGCGGTCAAAGCGGAAAAGGTTGGCGGGTGCCGTGCGGAAAGGATTTTCCGAAAACACCAGCGCCAGCAGAATGATCAGCGCCTGCACGCCGCAGCCAATGGCCGAGGCCAGCGCCGCACCGCGCAGCTCCAAGCGCGGAAAGCCGAAATGGCCGTTGATCAGGCAATAGTTCAGCGAGGTGTTTACCACCACCGAAACAGCTGAGGAAAGCAGCGGCACCTTCACGTTCCTTACCGCGCGCAGCGCCACGCACAGGATCTGGGAAAAGACCAGGAAGGGGATGCCGATGGCAAAGGTGCGCATGTAGTCAGCCGCCAGCGCGATAATGGCAGGGTCATCGTTAAAAATGCGCAAAAGCTGCGTGGGGAACAGGATCATAGCCCCCATGTATGCCAGGCCGAACGAAAACGCCAGCACCAGCGCCAAGCCCAGCGAGCGGCGCGTGTTGGGCAGATCCCTGGCGCCCCAATATTGGGAAAGCAGGGCGGCACACCCGCTGGAGATGCCAAAGCATACGATGTTCAGTAGAAAGGTAAAGCGTGCCGCTACACCCATGGCTGAGGTCTCGGCATTGCCAAGACCAACCACCATCGCCGTATCGATCAGTGTGGCGCAGGAGGTCAGCAGATTCTGAAAGGCGATCGGAAGGGCTAAGGATAGAGCCTCGCGGTAAAAGGGAACGTCGATCTTCTTAAGCAGGGATCTCATGGTCGCTTATTCCTCACCGGCAATCTCGCCAACGTCCTTTAAGATATAGTTGGGGCGATAGGCAAACTGCCGCACCGTCTCCATCGAGCTCACGCCCGAAAGCACCAGCACGGTGTCCAGCTCACTTTCAATACCGGCAATGATGTCGGTATCCATACGGTCACCGATGATGACGGCATCGCGCCGGCTGCAATTCAGCTTTTTCAAGCCGTGGCGCATCATCAGGGGGTTGGGCTTGCCAATATAGTAGGCCTTTTTGCCGGTCGTCAGCTCGATCGGGGCGATTAGCGCGCGGCAGGCGGGTACAAAGCCGTTTTCGGAGGGGTCTGTCAGGTCAGGGTTGGTGCCGATCAGCTTCGCGCCGCGGTTGATCAGGGTCACCGCCCGCTCGATCTCGGCATAGTTCAGCGAGCCGGATTTGCCGAATACCACGTAATCCGGGTCGTGGCTGTTCATGCTGAAGCCGGCCTCGTACATTGCGTTCACCAGTCCCGGCTCGCCGATCACGTAGGCCGTGCCGCCCGGGCATTGCCCGGCAAGGAAGGAGGCCGTAGCCAGCGCGCTGGTATAAAAATGATCCTCTGAGACAGAGAGCCCCATGCGTGCCAGCTTTTCAGAAAGCTCGCGCGGGGATTTGCCAGAGCCGTTGGTCAAAAACAGGTAATCCTTGCCTTCGCGCTCCAACCAGCGAACAAAGCGATCCACGTGCGGGATCAGCGAATTGCCATGGTAGATCACGCCGTCCATATCGCAGAGAAAAGCCTTTTTCTCGCGCAGGGCAGTCAGGTCAAGATTTTCGTATGAAAGTTCCATAATTTCTTCCTTTCCATAATGACATATAAAATCATTATACCATACATTCCCCGTTTTGTACAGGGGAAAGGAATATTCTTTTTGTAGAAATATAGTGTTAGCGCAAGGGAAAAGGCAAGAAGAACAGAGATCAACGATCTCTGTTCTTTGTAGACGCATGGAAGAAAGAAGGCTTAGGCGTACCTTCACCAGGGCGAAAAAGGGCGCTTACCACGGCGACCTGCGATAAAGCAGGTCTGCCGAACGATGCTTGCCCTTACGGGCAAGTGATGTCGGCTTCGCCTAATGATGTAGCCTACGGCAATGATGTTGTGCCTTCGGCACAGTGGGCAAGCATCACATCATTGCGAC
>JAZQVK010000241.1:0-1630 GCA_045631765.1 Eubacteriales bacterium | reverse complement strand
ACTTGAAGTCAACAACTGTCTCGAACATGATGCGCGAGCCGTCCTGCACGAACTGACCGAGCGAGTGCAGATCGGTGGAGAAGGTAGCGGATGCCGGGAAAATACCCTTCTGATCCTTGCCCTCGCTCTCGCCGTACAGCTGCTTCCACCATTCGTTGAACATCTGGGCATAGGTCTCGTAGCCAACCAGAATTTCGGTGGTCTTGCCCTTTCTGTACAGAATGTTACGGATAGCTGCATACTTGTAGCAATCGTTCTCGGCAATGCTGTCCTTCGTGTAAGCGAGTCTTGCATCCTCTGCACCCTGCATCAGAGCATCAATATCAATGCCGGCAGCGGCGATCGGAAGCAGGCCAACCGCAGTCAGCACAGAGAATCTACCGCCAACGTCATCCGGCACGACAAAGGTCTCGTAACCGCTCTCGTCAGAGAACTTCTTCAGCGTGCCGCGGCACTTATCGGTGGTAACGAAGATGCGCTCACGCGCGCCGTCAGCGCCGTATTTGTTGACGAGCAGCTCGCGGAAAACGCGGAAGGCAACGGCCGGCTCGGTAGTGGTGCCGGACTTGCTGATCACGTTCAGGCAGATATCCTTCCCCTCGCAGATCGAAAGCAGCTCGGCAATGGCGTTGGGGCTGATATTGTTACCGGCAAAATAAATATCGGGGGTATCCTTCTTCAGTGAGTTGTAAAGCGGGGATTTTACAAACTCGATGGCGGCGCGAGCGCCGAGGTAGGAGCCGCCAATGCCCAAAACGACCAGAATATCGCAGGACTTCTTGATCTTTTCGGCAGCAACCTTGATACGAGCAAATTCCTCCTTGTCATAATTGACGGGCAGATCAATCCAGCCGAGGAAATCATTGCCGGCACCGCTGCGATCCATCAGGGTCTTGTAGGCAGCAGAAAGCGCCGGGCGAATGTTTTCCAGCTCGTGCTGGGCAACAAAGGAAGAGACAAATTTTTCATTCAGTTTTACAGACATTTTAACCTCCGGCATACGTCAGAAGACGATGTATTTTTATGATATTCTTATTATATAATGGAACGTTCTTCTTTTCAACAGTTTTTTAGAATTTTTTACAGATTTACCCCAAAACAACTTTGCAGCATGCGAAAATAAAGCTCAAAAAAGGAAATTTTAGCAACATCCTCGCCGGCAACAATGTCTGCCTCGCCGACCAGCTCTTCTCCGTTATAATAGGAGACAGAGCCGATCTTTTGCCCGACAGAAAGCGGGGCGGTCAGATGATCAGGCAGATTTGTTTCTTTTCTGATCTGCCCTTTAATTCCCTTATCCACTAAAGCGGAAAAGGTAGCTTGCTTAATGCGGCAGGTATCTAAGACGCCGCCCTTGACGGTGATGGGGGAGAGTTCACACGCCTCTTCACGATACACGGCGTAATTGGCAAAGCCGTAATCTAACAGCTCTTTAGCGATCTCGTTACGGATATCACGCGTAGGGGCACCCATGACCACGGCGATAAGATGCATATCATCTCGCATGGCTGTCGCGCTGATACAGAATTTTGCCTTAGAGGTGGAACCGGTTTTTAGCCCTGTGGCACCGGGGTAAAAGCGCACCAGGCGATTGGTGTTGGTCAGGCCGAAGGCACCATCCCGGATGGAA
>JAZQVK010000240.1:0-11161 GCA_045631765.1 Eubacteriales bacterium | reverse complement strand
CCTTCGTTGAGGGTGACTTCATCTCCATCAACGGCTCCACGGGTGCCATCTATGACGGCATCATTCCTACCGTGGACGCTGAGATCTCGGGCAACTTCGGCACCATTATGGGTTGGGCTGACGAGTTCCGCAAGCTGAAGGTTCGTACAAACGCAGATACTCCCGCAGATGCAAAGAAGGCTCGTGAGCTGGGCGCTGAGGGTATCGGCCTCTGCCGTACCGAGCATATGTTCTTCGAGGCTGACAGAATCGCCGCATTCCGCGAGATGATCTGCTCTGACACCGCTGAGGAGAGAGAGGTTGCTCTGGCTAAGATCCTGCCCTACCAGCAGTCCGGCTTTGAGGCTCTTTACGAGGCTCTTGAGGGCAACCCGGTATGTATCCGCTTCCTGGATCCCCCGCTGCACGAGTTCGTTCCTACCACCGAAGAGGACATTGCCCTGCTGGCTAAGGCTCAGAACAAGAGCGTTGAGGTTATCAAGGCTATTATCGCTTCCCTGCATGAGTTCAACCCGATGATGGGTCACCGTGGCTGCCGTCTGGCTGTTACCTACCCTGAGATCGCAAAGATGCAGACCAGCGCCGTTATCCGCGCTGCTATCAACGTACAGAAGAAGCACCCCGAGTGGAACATCGTTCCCGAGATCATGATCCCGCTGGTTGGCGACGTGAAGGAGCTGAAGTACGTGAAGTCTGTTGTGGTTGCAACGGCTGATGCTGAAATCGCTGCTGCTGGCGCTACCCTCAAGTATGAGGTTGGTACCATGATCGAGATCCCGAGAGCATGTCTGACCGCTGACGAGATCGCCGCAAACGCTGACTTCTTCTGCTTCGGCACCAACGATCTGACGCAGATGACCTACGGCTTCTCTCGTGACGATGCCGGCAAGTTCCTTGGCGCTTACTACGATGCTAAGATCTTTGAGAACGATCCGTTCGCAAAGCTCGACCAGACCGGTGTTGGCAAGCTGATGAACATGGCAGTTACCCTGGGCAGACCGGTGAACAACCACCTGCACGTTGGTATCTGCGGTGAGCACGGCGGCGACCCGACCTCTGTTGAGTTCTGCCACCAGATCGGCCTTGACTACGTTTCTTGCTCGCCCTTCCGCGTGCCGATCGCAAGACTGGCCGCTGCACAGGCTGCACTGAAGAAGTAATTCGAGACAAGATCAATAGAAAAAACAACCTTGCAAATTGCTTTGCAAGGTTGTTTTTTGTTCTTGATGCATTTTGTTAACAAAAAATGAATTTTTCGGTTGACACGACAAGCAACTTATGCTATGATAGAGACAGAATAGGATGTGCTATGCGCTCCATTCAAAATTCACAGAAGGAGAGACATTATCATGAAAAAGCTTCTTTGCACACTAGTACTGGCAGCTACGCTGGCCACCGCCCTTGCCGGTTGTGGTGCCAAGTTTACCTGCGATCTTTGTAACGAGGAGAAGAGCGGCAAGCAGTATAAGGAAGAGGTATTTGGCCAGGAGGTCATTTACTGCGCTGATTGCTACGAGGATTTAGAGAATCTGGGCGACCTATTCGACTAATTTGCCAAGCAAAGCCCCTGGGAAAGAAATTTCCCAGGGTTTTTGTCAATAGGCTTGCAAATGGTCAATACATGGGTTATAATGGAAAAAAGCTTTTAACCAGAGCGGGAGACCGTGATATGAAAAATAAAGAAAAAAGCGCAGCGTCACACACCTTTGTCAATCCCCTGCCTATGCCGTGCATCCCGCGCGGCAAGGATGAATGGTACCCCTACGAGCACGGCATGTTCAGCCATGAGAACAAGCCTGCCTCGGTTACGGGGGCGGATTACCGCTCAATCAGCGACCCGACCGTATTTTACCACGGGGGGAAATGGTACCTCTACCCCAGCTACGGCATGGCCTGGGTAAGTGAGGATTTTGAGCACTGGCAGCACGTGCGTACCGAGCCGTACTGCCCCAAATACAGCCCCTGCATCATCCCCTGGGGGGATCGGTTTTTGCTGACCGCCTGGTGCTGCCCGCTTTACGTAGCAGACACGCCGCTTGGCCCATTTACAGAGCTGGGCGACTTTATCGGGCTGGATGGACAGCCCTTTACCCCCTGTGACCCTTGCCTATTCCGTGATGACGATGGGCGCATCTATATGCTTGCCTTTGCCATGGAGCCGGCGGATACCAAAAAGGGCTCGGCCTGCAAGATCATTGGCTACGAGCTGGACCGCGAGAAGCCGACACACGTAGTCCGCGGGCCGGTAGACGTGATTAGAATGAACCCGGAAAAGAACCCGTGGGAGCGGCAGGGTCTGTACAACCAAGACCCCACCTTTGGCTGGGTAGAGGGGCCACACCTATTAAAGGTGAACGGTCGCTATTACCTCATCTACGCCGCGCCGGACACCTGCAATGCCGCCTATGTGAACGCTGTGTATTACAGCGATACCTCACCGCTTGACGGCTTTATCTGCCAACAGAAAAATCCACTTACCGCCCACCGCACCGGCATCATTACCGGCGCCGGGCACGGCTGTGTGGAGCGTGGGCCGGGTGAAACACTGTGGGCCTTTTACACGATTGCCACCGCCTGCACACACCGCTATGAGCGGCGTATCGGCATGGATCTGGTCGCCATTGATGAAAACGGTGAGCTGTACTGCCCACACGGGGTGACAGATACACCGCAATATATCCCCGGCTACCGGGAGAATGCGACCCGTGAAAACAGCCCCGGGCTTCTCTCGCTCACGGGCGGCATCCGCCCGACGGCCTCCTCGGAAAAGGACGGGCATCTTTCCATCTACGCCACCGATGAAAGCAACCTTAGCTGGTGGCAGCCGGCAGAGGGGGATGAAAGCCCCTGGATAGAATGTACCTTCAGCAATATCTTTACAGTCAGCGCGGTGCGCCTGTTCTGGAAGGAGATCGGGCTTGACTATCAGGCGGGCGTTCTGCCAGAGCCGATCGGCTACCTGCTGGAGGGTTTTGCCAACGGCGCTTGGTTTACGCTGCTGGATAACCGCCACCCGACTGAGGAAAAAAATATCGACTATCAGACCTTTGCCGATGCCAGCTGCGAGCGGGTCAGAATAACCGTAAACCGCCCGAAAAAGATCGGCTTTGGCCTTGTAGATTTCACCGTGTTCGGAAAATATGAATAAAAAGGAGAGCATATCATGAAAACCGTAAAAGACAAATACCTGGTCGTAGGTGCCGATTTTGCCGGCTTCCCACTCAAGGAGGTTGTGGTTGAGCATCTGACCAAAAAGGGCTGGAAGATCCTTGACCTGGGCGTTACCAAGGATAGTGACCCGAACGATACCGACCTGATGTTCCACCGTGTGGGTCTGCGCGTAGGTGCCGAGATCTCGGAGGGGAATTATGAAAGAGCCATGCTCTTCTGCGGTACGGGCATGGGCATTCACATTGCGGCCAGCAAGTGCCCCCACGTGCATGCCGGCGTTGTTGAAAGCCTGCCGGCCGCCCTGCGTGCTATTACCGGCAACGGCGTTAACGTGCTGGCCATGGGTGCCTTCTACGTAGCGCCCCAGACCGCCTGCGACATTGCCGACGCTTACCTTTCTAACGAGCTGGGCAGCGGCTGGGAATGGTGGCATAACTTCTATGAATTCCATAAGCTGGCCATTGACGAGTTAGAGGCCTTTGATTACGAGGAATACAAGAAAAACGGCTTCCATGTCAATAAGCTGGGTGACTACGATCTGACGCTGGATTTTGATAAGAAGCCGGAATAAGAAGGGAATAATCATGGAAATCGGTATTCATACGGAAAATTTTCACGATGGACAAGCTTCCTTTGAGCAACGCCAAGCCATGCGACAGGAAGGGTATACCCGCATGCGCCAGGCGGGCTTCAACTGTGCCGACCTAAGCGTGATCTGCAATACCAAGGGCATCTATTATACGGCCGACCTGGAGACAGCCAAGGGAATGGCACGCGCCGAATGCGCGGCGGCGGCCGCTGCCGGCATCCGGATCCACCAGGTACATGGCCCGTGGCCGACCGATGACACCACCGCAGAGAACCGCAAGGAAAAGATCGGCTTCATGGAGCGTGCTATCCGTCTGACGCCGGCCTTTGGCGCACGCTATCTGGTCATCCACTCCGACATGCCGCTTGGCTGGTGGAAGGAGGATGAAGCCCTCGCCTGGCAAACGAACACCGCGCTCTTACGTGCAATTTTACCTATTGCCGAGGAAGAAGGCGTAACGATTTGTATAGAAAATATGCCAATGACCGCGCTGGCCATCTCGCGTACCAAGCGGATGTATGAATTCGTGCAGGAGATCAACCATCCCAACCTGGGCATGTGTCTGGATACCGGCCACGCCAACGTATTTGGTGACGATTGCGGTGATATGGTTCGCCTGATCGCGCCGGTGCTAAAGGTACTGCACGTGCATGACAACCTGGGTGACAAGGATGCCCATTTGCCCCCCTATCAAGGCACGATCAACTGGGAGAGCTTTACCAAAGCACTCCGCGAGACCGGCTTTAACGGCGTGCTTTCGATCGAGGCACTTCTTGACGTGCGTAACATGCAAGAGGACGGCCACGCCGAGGCGGCTCGCCGCATGGCAGAGATCGCGCGCAAGCTGGCTGATGCCGCAAGCTGATCCCCCTACAAAAGCAGAAGCAGCCCTGCCGCACGGCAGGGCTGCTTGCTTTATGCCTTTTCTAACTTCCAGGTTTTTTGGTTATAATCCACCGTCACACAGCTGCCATCCGAATAGGTAACGGCAAACACGCCGGGTGCCACCTCGCGGTGGTCCTCCATCGTTTCAAGCTGCAGATAGGCCATCGGCTCGTAGATATCGTACCAGCGCTTGGCGGCCTGCGCGCAGCGCTGCATATCGCTTTCGTCATGGCAGGTAAAGTCGCAGTCCCCCATCCAGTTTTGGCGCTCCTTGCTCTCTGTCACGAATTTGGAATAATAGTAGATCGCCGGGCGGCCGCCATACTCGATGGTTTTTAGCAGGTTATCCTGCTCCCCGCTGATGATGGCATTGACCGCCACCGAATAGGGACAGGACATGACCAGCCCGTGGTAGACCAGCTGCCACAGCGGCACGCGGCAATCAAGCATCCCATCAAAATGATCTCGCTCATTTGCAAAGGACGTGTACAAAATAAAATCACAATCGCGCATGCTTTCATCAAAGGCACCCTCGCTACTGATGCCGCCGAAAAGATCGCGCGCATACAGCATAACATCCTCAAAGGTGCGGGCGCCCTCACGGCGGGTAACGGGGTGCGCCGGGCTGCAGCAATCACGCGCCGGCACGGCGGTGATCACGTCGATATAATGCAGGCCGTTAAAGCCAAGCGATGCAACGCGCGGCAGCTGCTCCTTTGCTTGGCGCAAAGCACATACCGGGCAAAGATTGTAGGGGCGCCCGCCGCCCCAAACGCCGTTAGAGGCAACGAAGATCTTGCCGTCACGCTCGACGATCAGATCATCCTCTGAAAAATTCTCGGCAATGCGATAGGCATCCATGCTGTTGGTATGGCAGGATACCGTGTAGCCCAGCTCTTTTGCGTGGCGGATCAGGCGCAGCAGCGCCTCCTCGCCGCCCAGCTGCGGCTCAACGGGAAAAACCTGCGGCCAGCGGCCATCATGCCCGCGCACATTCCAACCAACCAGGCAAAATTCTGCCCGCTTGACCCCCAAGGCATGGTAGGCATCCATGATCTCCCCCACGCGGTCAAAGGTACAGGCCGTGTGCATCGGCGGCTCGGTTTCCGGCGTTTGCTCTGCAACCGGGCTGGGCACGGGCTTCCAGCCCATGCGCACGCGCACGTAAAGCGATTCGCTTGCGTAGCGCACGGTATCGCTCATGCGGTCCTTCAGCGTGCGGTAGCCGCATTGGGTAAGGCGGTATCGGCGGTAAACGCGCGCCATCTCTGGGTAGCGTGCATCGGGCGCAAGATAGGTCACCTCAACGGCGATCGGCTCATAGGGTGCCTTGCCCTCGATCATAAAGCGGGGGTAGCAGGCATATTCGCCATCCTTTACGCGCAGCACGCGGGTGCTTTCGTAGGGCAGGCCGGTCACGATGGCGGCATAGGTCGCACGCGGCGTCCTTGCGCCGTAAAGATACATTGTCAGCGCCGGGTTCAGCACCTCACAGTCCGACCGCTCGTGAAAATAGCAAAGACCGCTGTCGCGCAGGGTGCCGGTGCCTTGGGTGATGAGAAAATACCCCTCCTCCCCCTTCCTTGCGTGAAACAGATCGATATCAAAATCCAAATACGCGATCCTGGTATAATCCAGCTCCTCGCCAACCGTCAGCAGCAGGCGCTCGCCTACGCGGCTCTCTGCGATTGAAAAAGCAGCCCTTTCACCATTCAAATAAACCACAATGCCACTTGCCATGATCATTTCCTCCGCAACTTTTGTTCTTTTACTTGACTATATCACAAAAACGTGCTAATATAAAGGGGTAAAGAAAATAAAAATTATCACTTTTCAAACATTGAGGTTCAATATGACGATTGCAGAGCTTGCCCCCTTTGTACGCTACGTGCATAAGCGGATCTATGATACGACCCGCGGGGCGCCGGTATACGCCTATGATTTTCGCCTGTTTTATATCCACGATGGCCACGGCGCGATCGACATTGACGGGCACCGCCACGATCTGGGTATGGGGACTCTGGTGGTCATTCCGCCGGCTACCCCCTACCGCCTGATAGGCGGCGACCTGTTTTTAACGGTTTTGAATTTTGATATCGACTATCGCGTGACCGAGCGTGCCACCATGCCGCCGTGCGAGCAGGCCTTTTTCCAGCCGGAGCTGGTGCACAGGGCGCCGCCATGCGCCGAGCTGGCCAGGCCGTTTGTCATTGCCAGCTTCCCGGAGGGAGAAAACACGCTTTACCGTATCCAAAACGAGTGGGATAGCAAGCCGCTATGGGCAGACGAGCGCATCTCCTCTCTGCTGCGCAGCCTGCTGATCTTAGCGCTACGCCGCCTCTCTGACCCAAGCGAGGCGCTTTCGCCGCTTTTGCGCGAGGTGCTGCAATACATCGAGCTGCACTATACCGAGCAGCTGACCAACAAGCAGATTGCCGAGGAATTTCATTACCACCCCTATTATCTCAACAAATGCTTTGTTGCTGCCATGGGCACGCCCCTGCACCGCTACCTGATCGAGCGGCGCATCCGCGCGGCCAAGCAGCTGCTGGTGCAAAGCGGCCACAGCATTGAAAAGATCGCCGAGGAGGTGGGCTTTCTCTCGCACGCGCATTTTACCAAAATGTTCCGTGAGGCCACCGGCCTGACCCCGCACGTCTACCGCGCCGGCAAGCGTGCGGAGGAGATCTGATGGGGGAGAGACGGTGGGGTGCTTTTTGTAAAAAGCACCCCACGCCCCGCAAAAACTTTTAGAATGGCAAGATGATTTGCTATTGAACAAGCCACCCGTGTGTTGCACGGGTGGCTTGTTTGTTATTCATGATAGACGGTTTTATCACGATAGACCGGCTCGGCGGTGTGACGCACGCGTAGCTGGCGGAACATCTTTTCATCAATGTGGGAAAGGATGACTGTGGTGTGTGCCTCGCAATCGGCCAGCTTGGGCAGCTGCTCCATCGCCAGGCGGGCGACAGGGTTGGTAGCTGCGGACGAGGAAAGGGCAACCAGCATCTCATCCACGTGCAGGCGCGGGTTTTTACCGCCCAAGTACTTGGTCTTCAGCTCCTGCACCGGCTCGATGCAGCGGCGGTCGATCAGCTTTACCTCATCATCAATGCCGGCCAGGGTCTTGAGAGCATTGAGGATCATCGAGGCCGAGCAGCCAAAGAGGTCGGTGGTGCGACCGGTCACGATGCGGCCGTCAGCCAACTCGATGGCGGCGGCGGGGCAGTTCTTTTCCTCTGCCCGGCGGCGCGCGGCCACGGCCACGGCGCGATCCTCTACCGTGATGCCGAGGCGCTGCATCAGCAGGGCGATCTTATCTGATTCGGTGCTTTCCTTATGGTGCTTGATCTCGTTGACCAGCGCCTTATAATAACGGCGAATGATCTCCTGGTGCGAGGCCTTGCAGCATACGGCATCATCCTCGATGCAGTAGCCCACCATGTTCACGCCCATGTCGGTGGGCGAATGATAGGGCGATTTGCCCATCAGCTTTTCAAAGGTGGCGTTCAGCACCGGGAAGATCTCTACGTCACGGTTATAGTTGACAGTAGATTCGTTATAGGCGGCCAGGTGCCACGGGTCGATCATGTTCACATCGTCTAAGTCTGCCGTGGCAGCCTCGTAGGCCACGTTGACCGGGTGCATGAGCGGCAGGTTCCAGACCGGGAAGGTCTCGTATTTGGCATAGCCCGCCTTTTGGCCGCGGCGGTATTCGTGATAGAGCTGCGAAAGGCAGGTGGCCATCTTACCGCTGCCCGGGCCCGGTGCGGTTACCACGACCAGGTTGCGCGTGGTCTCGATATATTCGTTCTTACCGTAGCCCTCATCGCTGACGATATGCGCTACGTTGCTGGGGTAACCCTTGATGTTATAGTGGCGGTAGACCGGCATACCCATGCTCTCCAGCCGACGCTGGAAGTTGATGGCGGGCTCGTTATCCTCGGTAAACTTAGAAAGCACCACCGAGCCAACGAACAACCCGTAGGAGCGGAAAATGCCGATCAGGCGCAGCACATCAGCGTCATACGTGATGCCCAGGTCAGCGCGCACCTTATTCTTGGCAATATCCTGGGCGCTGATCACGATCACGATCTCGGCGCGGTCCTTCAGCATCTCCAGCATTTTGATCTTATTATCCGGCGCAAAGCCTGGCAACACACGCGCGGCATGAAAATCATCAAACAGCTTGCCGCCAAACTCCAAATACAGCTTGCCGCCAAACTCCTTGATGCGCTCCTCGATGCGGGCAGACTGCATCGAAAGATATTTTTCACTATCAAAGCCCAGTTTCTTCATACCACACAATTCCTTCTATCTCCCAAGGCGGGATTATTTACCAGCGCTGATCGTCAAAACAGAAGAGAGCCGTATCCGGCAGGATACAGACTCTCTTGGTGGAATTATCCACAAAAGGCTTTGCCAAGCCACCCGGTACGGCCGCGGCAAAGAATATTAAAGCTCGGTTCCATCCGCATGGAAGAGCGGCAGATACGCGAGATAGGTAATATCGGTGCGGTCGCGGGCAGCCCCCTCGGCCAGCACGGCCATCTTACCAACGATCTGGCCGCCGGCGCTTTCCACAAGATTCTCTAAGGCCGCCAGTGATTCGCCGGTGCTGATCACGTCATCCACGATCAGCACACGCTTGCCCTTCATATAGGCGGCATCGGCGCCGTCTAAATACAGGGTCTGCTTATGCTGCGTGGTGATCGAGGTCACCTCGTATTTGATCACATCGGTCATATAGGCCTTGATGCCCTTGCGCGCCAGCAGATAGCGGTTCATGCCCGCTTGACGCGCCATTTCATACACCAGCGGAATACCCTTGGACTCTGCCGTGATCATCACGTCAAATTCCGGCGCACGCCGAAGCAGCTCGGCCGCGCAATGCTCGGTGATCTCTACGTCGCCAAACATCACAAAGCCGGCAATAGAAAGGTTCTCGTTCAGCGGGCAAATCTTGAGATCACGCTCAAGCCCCGCGATATTGATACGGTAAAACATCGGTCATTCTCCTTTGAATAGGATCTCCACTTGATAGTATACAACAAATTCCCCCCCATTTCAAGTGGTTTACCATTTTTTCAGAGAACTTTCTTCTAAAATTAATAATAGAACTGGTGGGTACCGATGCGGAAGGCGTAGCGCCGTGCGTACGTGATCCAGAAAGAGGTTGCCTTATCGGGGTTCAGAAAATACAGCACGTTGGGCGAAACAGTGACCCCCTCAAGGCACAGCTTGGCCGCAATGACCGAGCTGGCTGCCGGGCTGGCGTATACGGTGCCGTTGGCCACCGGGGTGAATTGCACGCCATAGCGGCGGTCAAAGATCACACCCCAGATGGTATTCGGAAATTCCCGGCTGGCAACACGGTTGAGCACCACGTTGCCTACGGCAATCTGGCCAAGCAGCGGCTCGCCACGGCTTTCGGCCGAAATAATGCGGGAAAGCCAATATACCGTGTCCGGATCGTAAAACCGGTCGCCGGACAGAATGGGTGAAAAGCTACCGTCGATGCGTACGCTGCGCGTGCCGGCATCCCAGCTCACCTCTACCCCCAGGGCACGAGAAAGCAGACGAATGGGCAGATAGGTGCGCCCATCATCTAAAATACGCACGGGCGTATCGGCATACAGGTAGCGGCCGTTGGCCACGATGTAATACGAGCCATCCTGCGCCGCAAGCGAAAGGCCATCTGCCTCTACGTAGGCGGTGCGCGTTCTGGCATCAAAGCTGACCTGGCACGTGCACACGGCATCACACAAGGAGCGAAGGGGCGCGTAAGTCGTCTCGTCGATCAGGTAACAATCGCATACCTCCCTTGCACTTGCGGAAACCGTTACCGGGATGTTTTCGTAGTGCGTATGTACGCGGTCGCTTGCGTCTCCGCGCGGCCAGGCGCTGATCGTAGCGGCGGAAGCGGGCAGCATCACGCTGCATAACGCTGCCAACGCCAGCGCGATGGCCGTCAGCCGACCGAAAAACCGTTTCTTTTTGTTCTTGGTCTTAGACTTCATGGGTTCCTCCTTTCATCGAATTTGGCTTGCGCCATGTCCATATTGTAGCAGAATTGGTTGCCCCATGCAAGGCACGAATGATGGCAATTCTGGCATCCTCTTCCACCCGATGAAAAGCAAAAAACACGCAAAAGCAACACCGTCCGTGTCTTTTTTGCCCCCTGGAAGCGATACCCATGGCAGCCCTGGCAAAAAGCGGAATCAGGAAAAGGTAAGGCCTGCGCGCGTCGATGCAAAAAAATAAAATATATTTCAACTTTTTTTCAAAAACCCCTTGCAATTTGAAAAAGGATGTGCTATAATATCAACGTTCTGATCACGGCCCGTTGGTCAAGAGGCTAAGACATCGCCCTCTCACGGCGAAAACATGGGTTCGATTCCCGTACGGGTCACCATCAGAGAACAATACGAAGCATTGTTGTTCTCCTACAAACAAAAAACGGAACTACAAGGGTAGTTCCGTTTTTTGCGTTATAAGCGTAGTGCTTGGAGA
>JAZQVK010000239.1:0-6469 GCA_045631765.1 Eubacteriales bacterium | reverse complement strand
GCAAGAGAAGATCTTGCAGGCGACGACCTTGATAAAAACGATGCTCTGAAGTATGCCGCCCTGCGCACGGCACTTTATCGCAAGGGTAAAGTAACCGAGATCATGGTAGGCTACGAGCCCTATACGCTGATGCTGTGCGAATGGTGGAAGCAGCTGTTCGGCGAAAGCGAAGGCAAGGATCAAAAGGGAATTCTGCCGGATTCTGTCAATTTCTCTACCGATCTGCACTCGCTTGGCCAGTTCATTCAGGATGGTACGCGCAACCTGTTTGAAACGGTTTTGAACGTAAAGGATTGCGGCTGCAAGTTCATCATTCCGGATGACCCCTCTAACGTAGACGGCCTGAATTTCCTCTCCGGCAAGGAGCTGGATTACGTGAATAAGACCGCCATGCTCGGTACGCTTTTGGCACACACCGACGGCGGCGTTCCGAATATCGTATTGGAAATCGAGGATCGCTCTGCACGCTCGCTCGGCTATCTGATCTACTTCTTTGAGCTGGCCTGCGCGGTTGACGGTTACATGCTCGGCGTGAACCCGTTTGACCAGCCCGGCGTAGAGGCATATAAGAAAAATATGTTCGCTCTGCTTGGCAAACCCGGCTATGAAGATGCCCGCGAAGAGCTATTGGCCCGTATGAAATAAGTTTTTTTCGCAAAATATCAATTTTGCTATTGAAATTTCATAAATTTTAGTGTATCATATAAGTAGAAAGTGGTAAATTACCACAAAAACCACTGTAAAGGAGAAGGATTCATGGTAAAACTGATTGTCGGCGTAAGAGGAACGGGAAAGACCAAAACACTCATCAGCATGGTTAATGAGGCTGCCGAGAAAAGCAAGGGCTCCGTTATCTGCATCGAAAAAGGAAATAAACTGAATTTTGACATTACTCACAAGGCAAGACTCGTAGATGCTGATGCTTATGCGATCGGCGATGCCCAGGCACTGTACGGCTTTGTAGCTGGTATTGTAGCAAGTGACCATGATATTACTGATCTGTTTATCGATTCTACCTTGAAGATCTGCCAGGGCGATATTGCTGCCTTTGAGAAGTTTGTTGAAGAGGTTGCCGCCCTGACACCGGAACTGAACGTCGTTATGACGGCTTCTATGCCGGCTGAGGATTGCGCCGAGGCACTGAAGAAGTATATCTGATTTCTCTTTGTCACAATTCACCTAAATGCATATGATATTATCGAGGCGCGCTACGTGTCCTCGATAATATTTTTTTAGGGGGAACAATTCATGTCTGAGAACAGATGCTCCTGTGGATCGGGCGGCACCTCCTCTGGCGGAAGAGATACCGTTTGTATCGATACCAATCGTGTGCTGGATTCCTGCCGGGACAGAGATTGCTATGAAAACGCCCGTGTCTACGTTGGCCAAGCCGGGCAGGAGCTGCTTGACCACGCCGGCTGCACCGTGCGCGTTGTATGTGCCAACATCCTGTGGACATATATTTCGGTAGATCAGATTCAATTCAACCGCGGCTTCTATCAGATCACTGCTCGCTTCTACGTTCACGTAAAGCTGGAGGCGTGCGTAGGCCTTGGTCGCTCGCAGTGCTTTGATGGTATTGCCGTAGTAGAAAAAACCGTTGTTCTGTATGGCGGAGAAGGGAACGTCAGTATCTTCAAGAGCGATCCTGAAGCCAACCGCTGCGCTCCTTGGACCGGCTCTCACCGCTCGAACAGCCTTCCCACCGCCGTTGTAGAAACGGTTGAGCCCGTCGTTCTTGGCTCTACCGTAGTAGAGCCTAATTGCTGCAACTGTGCCTGCTACACCTGCTGCTCAGCAAACGACATCCCACAGGAGATCACCGAGCAGTGCGGTGTTGATAGCCTTTGCGATCATGATAACGGTAACCGACTGTATGTATCCTTAGGTCTCTTTACCGTGTTCCGCATCGAGCGCCCGGCACAGCTTTTAGTCACGGCAACCGATTACTGTGTACCGGATAAGGAGTGCGTATGCGACGAGCCCAGCAGCCCGTGCAACCTCTTCCGCAATATGGCCTTCCCAACCAGCGAATTTTCCGCCGGCTGCCGCTCTTCTGAGGAAAACGGCAAAAAGCACTAATATCAATCCACCCCATCCAACAAAGCGGCACCAAAAGTGCCGCTTTGTTTTTATAAAAAAACCTATTGACAAATCGTCACATTCATGGTATAAAATACAAAAACCATATACAAAAGAGGGATTTGCTATGACAAACATCGAGAATTTTCGCAGCATTGCAAAACGTCAAGGCTTTGAATTCATTCCGGCAAGCTTTGTTATGTCTCCCGCTATTGAAAAGAAATTTGAAGACTATAAAAAAGAAACGGGTTTTCAGTACACGCCCCTGCTAGTAAACATACCCGATCTGCCTGCTAAATGCGCTTCTCCCGAAACCTTCCTTGCCTACCATAACAAGAGCTTTAAGGAGGGAACAACGATCGACGAATATGGCGTTGCCCATGAGCCGGGAAGCGCAGCGGCCTTCCATATGACGAAAATGTACTTCCCAATGGAATCCTTCACCGATCCTGAGCAGGTATATGCTTACCCATTGCCCGACTACACCAATGCTGATCCCACGTGGCAGATCAAAATGATAAAGAATGCCCACGAAAACGATCAGATCGCCGTTGGGAATATGCAATGCACCGTATGGGAGCGTTCTTGGTATATGCGCGGCATGGAGAATCTGATGACCGATATGATGCTGGATGATCCGATCGCCGAGGCAATACTGGATAGGGTCACCAATCTTGCGATCCATCGGGCAGAGAGTTATGCAAGAAACGGCGTAGACATGCTTTTTGTGGGGGATGATATCGGCATGCAGCACACCATTATGATGAGCGAGGAGCTGTACTGCAAGTGGCTGAAGCCCAGAATTACCAAGGTCATCGCGGCAGCAAAGAAGATCAATCCCGAAATCATTGTCTTCTATCACTCCTGCGGATTTGTTACCCCCTTCATCCCGCACCTGATCGAGGCGGGCGTAGACGTCCTTGATCCCATCCAGCCTGAATGTATGCGTTTTGAAGAAATCCATGAAATGTACGGAGACAAGCTCTCCTTCAACGGAACGATCGGTACGCAGACCACCATGCCCTTCGGCACGCCAGAGGAGGTGCGCCGCGAGGTATTCAAAAACCTCGATATAGCCGGCGAAAAGGGAGGCCTTTTCGTTGCCCCCACCCACATGCTGGAGCCGGAGGTGCCGATAGAAAACCTGATCGCCTACATAAACGCCTGCAGAGAATACCGTTGAGGCCATTTTCATACCAATCGTTAACACAGCAAAATAAATTCAAGTATAAATCTCCTTGCTTTGCAGATACTAACATTACAAATCTGTAAAAACAAGGAGATTTATATATATGAAAGCAACAGGAATTGTCCGTAGAATTGACGATCTCGGACGTGTCGTCATCCCCAAAGAAATCAGAAGAACCATGCGCATCCGCGAGGGCGACCCGTTAGAGATCTATACCGATCGGGAAGGGGAGGTCATCTTCAAAAAATACTCTCCCATTGGCGAAATGGCCTCCTTTGCCTCGCAATATGCCGAAACGCTGCAAAAAACCTGCTCTATGGCCGTTGTGATCTGCGATCGTGATGCTGTTATCGCCTCCGCCGGCGTTCCTAAGCGCGAATATGCGGATAAAAAGGTTTCTGTCGCGTTTGAAGAGGTCATCGAAAGCAGGGCGCTTTATACGCACAAGGAGCACGGCGAGCGTATCTCGGTCATCGAGGACGGCGGCTCTCATTACGTCAGCTGTGCTATGCCCATCATTACCGAGGGGGATATCGTTGGCTGTGTTGCCTCTGTCATCGCGCACGATGGTGACGGCACTGACCGCATTCCAACCGATTTAGAAACCAAGCTGATCCAAACAGCAGCCGGTTTTCTCGGCAAGCAGCTTGAAAATTAAGCAAAAAGAACCGACGGTGTCGGTTCTTTTTTTCAATGTAAAATAATTGACAAGCGTATCGGTGCGTGATATAATTGTAGAAAAAACCGTAGTAAAAGGAGACATACCTATGGCAATTCGATCTGAGTGGCACATCCATACGCATTGCAGCTGCGATGGCGCTTGTATGGAATTTGAAACCTTAATAAACGATGCAAAAAAATATGGCGTTACCGATTTTGGCGTTACCGATCATTACCATACCAGATTGCAAGAGGCAGATATTGCCGCTTCAAGAGCAGAGTATGATAGGGCTATAGAACGGCATCCTGAGCTAAAAGGGCATTTCCATTTTGGTATAGAAGCTACGTTGATGTCTCAGTGGGAGATTGATAAGATTGCGCGCGGCGAATACACCACGCCTCCCATTTGGGGCATTCGCCACGGCGGGCCTGCCAACGCCCCTGTCGCTTTCGATTTTGACGAGGAATTTCTTGAAAAATACAAAATAGATTATGTTGTAACCGGGATGCATTGGCCCATGTACTGCCCAACAGACGAGCAATCCTTGTTGAAGGAATATCACAGGCAATACATGATAGCCGCCGCCCACCCCTTTACCGACATCCTCGCGCATTACACTTGGTATGATAAGAATATATACCCCGGCGTGGAAAACCCTTTTCTTGATTTTACAAAGGTTTCTGAAACCATGCGCAGCGAGCTCAAGCACTGCCTAATAGAAAACAAGGTCGCCTTTGAGCTTAACGCGTTCTTGTTCTTCCTGCCGCAAACCTTTATTGACGAATACTTAGGCTTTGCTGCAGAGCTGCAGAGAAGCGGTGTCATTCTTTCTCAGGGGTGTGACAGCCACGAGCGGGATCTGAGTTCTGTTCATTATGACGAGATTGCCAAAACCTATGAGCATTATGGCATCAAAACCGAGGAGTTCTTTTGCTTGTAAGTCATAAAAAATGCAAAAAGCGGAGTGATATCACTCTGCTTTTTGCGTATATAAAGAAAAATCTAACAGCATTAAACAAAGGAATTTGAAACCACTTGCATTTCTCACAGAAAATGTGTATAATGTATATAATTCGTAAAAGAAAAAGGGAATACTATGGGGCTTTATCGTACAAAAATTGCCGAGGGGAGCCATTATAATCACCTGGCAACAGACCGATTCAAAACCGGCTATTTTTCCGTTAATTTCATTCTGCCGCTCAAGCGAGATACCGTACCCTATTACGCTTTACTGCCGCGTGTTTTGCGGTGCGGCTGCCAATCGTTTCCCAATCGGCGCGCCATCGTTCGCCGGTTAGAGGAGCTATACGGCGGCGATATCTATATCCGCCACTACGGCAGAGGCGACAAGCAGATTGTTTCATTTTCTGCTGATTTTATTGATAACGCCTTTTTGCCGCCCGACGAAACGATCGACGTCATGGGGCAAACCGTGTCGCTGCTAAGGGATCTTATGCTGTCGCCTGCCATAAAGAACGGCTTGTTTTTACAAGAATACGTAGAAAATGAGAGAAAAAACTGCGCAGATGCCGTTCGCTCGATCGTCAACAACAAGCAGCAATATGCCGTACACCGCTGCACCTCCCTTATGTGCAGCCAAGAGACCATCGGTATTCCGATCCTCGGTGAGGTAGAGGATTTTGACCGCATTGACCCCCATCGACTGGTAGCACTGTATACCGATATGCTGAAAAACGCCCAGATCGAAGTGTTTTACGTAGGTGCAGAACCGCAGGAAGGTGTACAGGCCATCGCAACTGATCTCATTGACAGTATAGAACGTGACCATATAACCGATACCTATGCTGCATTGCCGCTGCGCCGCGCCACCGAAGAGCACAGCTACGAGGAAGAAATCGCAGCAAAGCAAGGAAAGTTGGTTCTCGGCTTTCGCACCGGTGTTCTTATGCAGGATAAGGAGCAGCTGCTTTATGCATTGTTCAACGAGGTATACGGTGGCTCACCCTCGTCGAAGCTGTTTATGAACGTAAGAGAAAAGAAGAGCCTGTGTTATTCCTGCTTTGCATCCTCTGATCTGCTAAAGGGCATCATGTACGTTGTTGCCGGCATTGAAAACGAGCAAAAGGATACCGCAATAGCCGAGATTTGCCTACAGCTCGAGCAGATTCGAAAGGCCGCCATTACCGAAGAAGAGCTATGCTGTGCAAAGCAATCACTTGCCAACGGCTACCGCAGTCTTTATGATAGCGCTGAAGGCTTAGAGGCCTGGTACATGCGAAGAATTTTAGGCAACTGCATGTTGGCGCCCGAGGAAGCCGCAGAGCAAGTTATGGCGTTTAGTGCGCAGGATCTGGCCAAGATTGCACAAGGTGTCTCTCTGGACACGATATATTTCCTGCGCGGCACACAATCTGGTGATGAGGAGGATGAGGAATTTGATGAATAACCCGATCACCATCAAAGAAAACCAC
Organism: Eubacteriales bacterium; assembly: GCA_045631765.1. Taxonomy (GTDB): domain Bacteria; phylum Bacillota; class Clostridia; order Oscillospirales; family CAG-272; genus UBA1740. Next base: position 105 of record JAZQVK010000239.1, on the reverse strand, counting down.
GCCTTGCGCGAGCGGTATTATAAGATCACCCACCCAAGCGGCTTGGAAATATTTGTTGTTCCAAAAGAGCTATCAAATTACTATGCCTTGTTCGGCACCCGTTAT
>JAZQVK010000238.1:0-4676 GCA_045631765.1 Eubacteriales bacterium | reverse complement strand
AGAACCAGCCTTTTTCACAGGCGTTTTTCTTTTGCGGCGTATACACCGTTCCAACGAAGAGCGGCAGACCATCCGGCCCGGTGATTACAAAGATAAACGGGCGGTCAAGGATAAAGTCTATCTCCTCGCCCGGCGTGGGTGCCGCACCGCCAGCCTCATGCATCACCGTATATGCCGCTGCCTCAATGCCTTCCTCATCAATGATCACGCGTGCCGCGTGGTCTGCCCGGTCCAGCCATACCGGCATGCTGTCATCTGCCAGCAGCGGGCTGAAATCAGAGGTGGTCGGGTCAAGGCAGGCCTCGACCCCTAAGGTGCGCAGGCCGGCAAGCAGATCGGTGTTAGAGGCCACGTCAAATTTCGGCAGAGAAAGATTCAGCTTTACCTCGGCATGGCTTTCCCAGCTGCCGTTTGCCGTCATAAAGCGCAGCGCCTCGCTGTCGGTAAGGAGCGCAGCAGGATCGATTCCCTCGTCCGGCAGGATCAGGTACATATAGCCTTGATAGCCGCCGTCCTTAAGCTGCTTCCTGGTCGCTGTGAAGCTCTCGCCCCAGTAATAATCGCCGTGATGCAGCGTCTGGTTCATAAAATTACACAGAAGCTCCCCGCCCGGTGCATAGAAAATCCGCTTGGCAGTACGGGTGTCTTGAAATTCTGCCGACCATTTTGCACGATAATAGACCGTTGTCGCTAAGGCCATCACCGTCTCCTGAGAAAGCTCTACGTTGTTGGCGTGCTCAGTAAGCAGGCCGCCTGTTTGCTCGTTCAGCCAAGCGGAAAGCGCCTTGTTATAGCCGGCCGTGCCCATCTCGCCCTGAAAGGAAGAGGCGTAGTAGGTGTCTGCCAGCCTGTTTAAGGTGTCCGCCTCGTAGACCAGATCTTTATTCAGCCATACCGAGCTGCCCAGCAGGCTGGTCACGGCACCGTCATTGCGATAGTTGGCATTCCATACCGCGTTTGCCTGCGTGCGCAGCGCCTCTATGCTTTCGCTGCCCAGCAGGGCAAGGATCTCGGCACGGCTCTCGCCCTCGGTCACCTCGGCCAGCATAGCCAGCGCCATATAGACGTTCAGTGGGGAATATACGCGGTTTTCCTGCTCCTCATCCGCAAGAAACGTGGACATGGTAGCAGAGAAGAAGCTATCTAAGTCCTTGCCTGCGCCTGCATACTGTTGCCGCTCGTCGATGCTGCTGCGCCAGGCATCATATTCCTCATGTGTGCTATCCTTAGCTGGATAAGGTGCCATAACGGGGTAGCTGGCCTCTGCGATGGCGTAGCTGCCCTGCAAGGGGGGGATGTTCCATAACGAGCCAAGTAAAAGCACCACCGCCAGCATGGCCGCCACGGCAGATCGCCACCAGCGCGGCAGGCGCCGCCTGACAGGCGGCATGTCGGCGCGGGCGATCAGATCGCCGTCTACCATGCCAATGGCATCCTGTAATTTGTTTGCTTTCATATCGTAACCTCCCGTTCGGTCAAATAGGTCATGAGCCTTTCGCGCGTGCGCTTCAGCAGCATCTTCACGCGGCTTTCGCCCATGTTGTAGCGTGTGGCGATCTCCTTGATCGAATCAAGGAACCAATAGCGCCGCAAAAAGATATCGCCCTCTGCCCGTGGCCGGCTTCTTAAAAAGGCAGAAATGTGGGCTGCCAGCTCTTGCGCCTCAATGCCGGCATCCGGCGCCTCCTCTCCCGGCAGGCACTCTGCCAGCTCGTCAAGCGAGAGCAGCACCCGGTCACCACCGCGCTTCTTAGCCTGTCCCTTGCGCCACCGGTCTAACGCGATGCGGCGAGAGAGCATACCAAGAAAGGCCGAAAGCGGCTGCGGCCGCGCCGGCGGTATGCCGTTCCAGGCATCGAGATAGGTGTCGTTTTCGCACTCCTCCGCCTCCTCGTGTGAGGAGAGAATGCGGTAGGCAATGGCGTAGCAATAGCGCCCGTATGCCTCTTTCGTGGCGGTAATGGCGCGCTCGTCGCGCTGCCAATACAGGTCTATGATTCTTTCATCCTCCAAAAAGATCACCTCCCCATCGTCACCCTACTTATCGCAAAACGAATACGGTTGGTCACCAAAGACGCTATATTTTTTCCCTTTCGCGGTAGGCGGCGGGGGAAAGACCGTATTTTTCCTCAAAATCACGGTAGAATTGCGTGCGGTTGCTGTAGCCTACCGTGGCAATGACCTCGCTCACCGTCATCTCTCCCTCGGCAAGCAGCCCTGCGGCGTACTCTAAGCGGCGCAGGCGCAAATAGTCCTTAATGCCCATGCCGTACAGCGCGCGAAAGGCACGCCCGAGATAAGTGGGGTGGTAGTGCAGCGCCTCCGCCATCGAGGAAATGGTGAGCGGTGTGGTGAAGTGGCTATCTAAATAGCCGGCCATCGCCTTTTGTGAAAGCCGCTTGCGCGCCGGCTCCGGCTCCCCGCGCTGCAGAGCGCGGATCAGCTTGGCAAATACCAGGCGCATATAGCCGTTGAGCACGAATTGCCGGCCAATGGCGTTGGCCTGCGCCTCGCGGTGCATGCGCTCGATCAGCTGCTCGGTCTCTGCCCGGTCAACGCCGGCAAGATGTACGCAGCGTGCGGTCACGGTGGGTAATTCCTCTCTCCCGTCTGAAAAAAACAGGCGAAAAACATCGTCCACGCTGCCGCTGTCGATTAGGTTTTCACATAAAAATTCCGGCTTCACCAGCAGGTTGTAGAATTCAGTACGCTCCTCGGTTTCGATTGCGTGCGTCTCGCCGTAGTTGATAAACAGCAGATCTCCACGCCCGACACGGTAGGTCTGCTCGCCTACGGTGTGTGTGCCGCTGCCGGCTACGGTGTACACCAGCTCTACAAATTCATGGCGGTGCGGCTGCTCCGGCTTGTGGGATAGGCAATCTGAGCGCTGCACCAGCACGCCGCGGCTCTTTTCAAAATTATATACGCGCATAGCTTTCTCCTTGTTGCTTCTTTCAAGGGTATTGTACCAAAAAAATTTCAAAAAAGCAATATAAAGTATAAAAATGATACACAATGTTCGCTTTTGCTATTGCAGAGCGGGGAAAAAGGCGTTATAATCAAGAAAAAAGGAGGTATTTTCCTATGCAACAGTTAGATTACAGAACCTATCTTGATAAAGTTCGTGCCTGCTGGCTCGGCAAAAACGTAGGCGGCACGCTGGGCGGCCCATTTGAGAGCATGCAGGGCGCCGTAGACCTTGATTTTTACACCCACGATTTGGCCAAGGGCGTTCTGCCGAACGATGACCTTGACCTACAGCTGGTTTGGCTGATCGCCGCTGAGCGCGAGGGCAGAAAGGTCAATGCCGAAACGCTGGCCAACTACTGGCTCACCTACATCGTGCCGGACTGGTCGGAATACGGCTTTGGCAAGCGCAACCTGCGCGCAGGCCTGCTGCCCTCTGTTTCCGGCGGCTATGAAAACGACTTCCGCGAGAGCAACGGCTGCTGGATCCGCAGCGAGATCTGGGCATGTCTTGCCCCCGGCCGCCCGGATATCGCCGTTAAATACGCCTATGAGGACGCCATCGTCGATCACTGGGGCGAGGGCGTGTATGCTGAGATCTTCTGCGCCGCCCTGCAAAGCGCCGCCTTTGTGGAATCGGATATGGAAAAGCTGATCGAGATCGGCCTCTCCTATATCCCGAAGAGCTGCGCGATGGCCGGCGCCATCCGCTACGTGCAGGAGCTGGTGAAGGATCCCTCGCTTGATTGGAAGACTGCCCGCAAGAAGCTGCTGCAGAAGTACACCAGTTCCTTCGGTATGCGTCCTGCCCCCGGCCAGGAAATGGATCCCGAGATCCCCACGCCTATCCGCGGCTTTGATGCACCTGCCAACGTAGCCATCGTGGTGCTGGCACACTACTACAGCAAGGGTGATTTCTCCCGCGCTGTCTGCATCGCGGCCGGCTGCTGCGAGGATGCTGACTGCACCGCCGGTACCATTGCTGCTCTCTACGGTATTCGCGGCGGCACCGCCTGCATCGACCAGAAGTGGCTTGACCCGATCGGCGACGAGATCAAGACTATCTCACTTGATCTGACCAAGCACGGTGATTGCAAAACGGTTACCGAGCTGACCGCCCGCGTTGCCCGCCTGATGCCTACCTTTATGGAGGATGGCGTTTCTTATGATGAAGAGGGCAAGATCGCCCTGACCGTGCATAGCGGCAACGAGCTCTTTGCCCCCGGCTACCACCCGAACGCAGAGGAAAACGTCTTTGCCGGTGTCTTCCATGCTGACCGCCTCTGCCTGCGTGCTGAAACCCCGATGATCGCCGTTAAGGCCCTCTTTGATACTGCCAAGGTTGAGGCCGATAAGCCCCTGCCGATTGATATCGCCGTCTCTATGCGCTACCCGCAGTATCAGAATGCCAACTGGATGACCCTCATCTGGCACATGCCGCCGGAATGGGAGGCCATCGGTGGCCGTGAATCTACCATCGTTATCCGTGATTATTGGGCAGGGGATCAGGTCTTCTCCACCGGTATCATCCCGCACGAGCTGAAGGCCGGCCGTTACGAGATCACGCTGGAGATCCGCCAGCCCGCTAACCCCTCGCGCATGTATATCCCGTTCACCTTTATGAACACCCTGTAAAACAAACCAAGCCCCCGTGTGTTGCACGCAACACACGGGGGCTTAGAGTTATGTCATAAGAGCTTCATCGACAG
>JAZQVK010000237.1:0-1933 GCA_045631765.1 Eubacteriales bacterium | reverse complement strand
ATCTCCGCCTCTCGGTACGCGGGCTGGGAGGCGGTGGTGCCCACGTTCTGCGCCTTGAGCGAGGCAAGCAGCAGAAGGCGCAAGCAATCCTCGGCTGTGCCCTCGCGCGAGCCGGTGATCGAGACCAGGCGCTTCGTCAGCTCCCCAACCTCGGCCTCCAGTGAGGCGCGCGCCGTTTCGGTGGCGGCCAGCTCAGCCGTCAGACTGGCGATCTGGGCATCACGCCCGGCAAGCAGCAAATCAAATTCCGCCTGCATGGCGGCTGTCTGATCGCCCAGCTGCTGGCGATAATCGCTATATACCGCGTAGTAACAAAACTGATAGGTCGTCAGGCCTGTAAAGACCACGCACAGCGCCACACACAGCACCGCGCGCAAAAGAGAGACTTGTTTTTTCAGCAGCTTCATGCTTCCTCCAAAACGACAATATACCCCCGGCGCCGGCATGATAGCCGCGCCGGGGTGTATGTATCAGAATTTAACAGGCTTGCTGGTCAGATACTTCTTCACCATCAGGGCAACCTTGAAGGTGATGGCGTGATCAAACTCACGCAAATCAAGCCCGGTGATCTTGCGGATCTTCTCTAACCGATAGACCAGGGTGTTACGGTGAACGAAGAGCTTGCGCGAGGTCTCGGATACGTTAAGGTTGTTTTCAAAGAAGGCTTGCACGGTCATCAGCGTTTCACGGTCGAGCGACTCGATCGAATCCTTCTTAAAGACCTCCTGCAAAAAGATCTCGCACAGGGTGGTGGGCAGCTGGTAGACCAGGCGGCCAATGCCCAGATTCTCGTAGCTGACGATGGTCTTTTCAGTATCGAACACCTTGCCTACCTCAATGGCCACGCGTGCCTCCTTATAGGCGCGCGCCAGATCCTTGAGGTTATCGACCGTGGTAGAGATACCGATGGCCACCTTGGCATAGAACTCGGTATTCAGAGTCTCGGCGATGCCGGCTGCCAGCTCCTCCATCTCAGAGATCTCGCAGTCCTCGCCTACCTCCTTGACCAGCACGATATCCTGCTCGCCCACGTTGATCACGTAATCATGCGTGCGATCGGGGAACAGACCCTGCACCATCTCAAAGGGCAGCACATCGGTGTGGCCGTAGAACTTGATTAAGAACACGATACGGCTCTCCTCGCCCGAGAAGTGCAGCTCCTTGCTCTTGACAAAGATGTCGCTTGGCAGAATGTTATCTAAAATGATGTTCTTGACGAACGAGGAACGGTCATACTTTTCATCATACAGGTTGCGAATATTGGCAAAGGAAACGGCCAGTACAGAGGCCATCTGCGCGGCAAAGGCATCGTCACCTGCCACGAAGGCAACGCAATCGCTGCGGCCGGCCACGGTGATCTGGTGATAGGTGTTGCCCCCAAAAACAGCCTGCCCGGCGGTGTAGGTGATCTCCTCACGCACGTGGGCGCAGGGCTCACCGATCCGCTGCAGATCGCTGCAGGCAGCAATGATGTCGTTTTCATCAATCACGCCAAACGTGCGGTCGATGGCATCCTTCATTTGGTGAACAACGCTCTGGTAGAGTCGGTTAGGCATAGTAGCTCTCCTCTGCATCCATAATACGCTTTTGGTCATACTGCCTATTATTCTAACTCATTTTTTGTGATTTTTCAATAGGGAAAAACAAGTTTTTTATGAAAATCGCACAAATTTTGCGAAAATTTTTATGGAAAACGCCAAAAAATAAAAAGCCAGGGAAATCCTGGAAAGATCTTTGCTTGCCTCTTGCGGCCACTCTGCATTCCGCCTCTCGCCCCGGTGCTCGCTTGCGATAGCAAGCAGGTTCCCCACGGTTAACCCCTGTCCGAAGAATTACCCTTCGCCCAAAACCAAAAATCCTTTTCCCTAAAAGTTTTTGGGGGTCTGGGGTCTTTTTTCAAAAAGACCCCAGCGCGCCCCTCTCCTTACCCCTC
>JAZQVK010000236.1:0-8302 GCA_045631765.1 Eubacteriales bacterium | reverse complement strand
CACCAAAACGCCGACCCATTGCTTGTGCGAAAGCCTCTCGCGGAAGAGGAGCACGGCTGCCAGCGCGGTCAGCACCAGGCCGCCGCCGTTCACAAGCGGGAAGAAGACGGCGCTATCCATCACGCCGGAAAGAAAGAGGTTGAGCTTGTTATTTACCGCCACGCAAATGCCAACCACCACCATCAGCAGCAGGGGCGGCCAACTAAGCAGAGAGGGGCGGGCGCCCTCTTGCGCCTTTCCTTGCCCCTTGCTGCGTGCGGCGATCACGCCGGCGGCGTAGGCCGCGACCGAATAGAGGAAGGAGAAGGCAAAGGCAATGATCAAAAAGGCATCCAGCTCGCCCCGGTAGTCTGTGCTTTGGTGCCATTTTTGCATCACACCGATGGCGCCCTGGCATAGAAATGCTACTAAGCAGTAGATCAACCAGCGCAGGCTGGTCTTCTTTTGCTCGCTGCTGAAATCGACAGAGAGAATGAAGCAGACAACCATCAGCAGCAGGCCGATGACGTGGGAAAGGCCAAGCGGCTCGCCCCAGAGCAGCGCGCCGGAAAGCGCGGGAATGATGGTAGAGAGCGAGCAGATGACCGAGGTGTAGGAATAGGGGCCGTAGGTCAGCGCCTGCAGGGTGGTGATCTGTTGCACCGCCGTTACCAGGCCAAAGGCCAGGGCTAAGAAGATGGTAAAGGGCGAGGCCTGCGGAATGCCGCCCACCAGCAGCAAGCAGATGGCTGCCACCAGGCAGGTCACGGCATTGTAGAGCTGGCGCGCAGGCAGGCTATCGTCATATTGATCGTTCAGATACTTGCGGATAATGCCGTTTAGCAGGCAGGCTGCCATGCTGGCGATCAAGGGTAGCGCATACATTCTATTTCACCTCGATCCACAAGAGGCGCGCGCTGCGCGGATCGGCAAAGGAAAGCGAGAGGGCAGCCCCCTCGGCCTGCGCGCAGACGGTGATGGCTTCGCCGCTATCCTCATCCGTCAGGCAAACGGTGGCGCCTGCCTTCACAAAGGGCAGAGAAAGGGAAAGCTCGCTTGCCGGGCAGTTTTCCTGGCGGAAGGCAAGTAGGGCGCCGCGGCGGCTCTCTTCATCAAAATAGGCAAGGGCAGTAAAGGAATAGGTATCCCGCTCGGTATGCCACGGGGTCAGCACGTAGAGATCCTTGAGCAGGTAGGGCGAGAGCTTTTTCCACTCCGAAAGGCCGAAGCGGAGAATATCAAAGTCCTGGTCGGGGTCCTGCACGAACTGGGAATCCACGTTCAGCGCGGGCAGGTAGGAGGCGCGCCAGGTATAGGGATCGGTGCGGCCGGTGGGGGCCAGCTCTCCCACCTTTTCCTTGGTGTTGGCCCCGCAGAAGGGGATCCATTTGTTAAAGGCAGTGGTCATGGAAAGGCGCAGCCCCGTGGTGGTGCGGTCGCTATCGCTGCGTAGCAGCGGCACGCCACGGCGCATCGATTCCAGATCGTTTCTGCCACCGCCGGAGGCGCAGGAATCCACAAAGCCGCAGCCACCGTAGGAAAGCGTGCAGTCGATAATACCATCCCACAGGCGGTAGTGAGCATCAATAAAGCGCGATTCGGTTATGCCGGTACGCCCCTCGCCCTCTACCGTATCTAAATACCGCCAAAGCTCGCCGGGGTTTGAGTTATTATCCTCGCGGTACATCTCTACCTTACCGCGGCACAGCGTGTCGGTCACCTGCTTTAACGTCCAGGCAAAGCATGCCGGGTCGCCAATATTGTTGGTAACCACCTCGCGGCTGGCCGTTTCATAGCGGCCGGTGGCATTGCAGCGAATGCCCCACTCCTCGCGGTAGCCAAAGTTTTCGGCCAGCGCGGCCGGGTTGGTCACGCGCTCCGGCTCAAACCACATCAAGGTGCGCATGCCGTGCTCGCGCGCAAAATCGGTCGATTCGCGGAAGCTCTCGCCCGGCCACTTCTCCGGGTCAAGCACCCAGGTGCCAATGGTGTTCCACCAATCGGCTTCTACCGTCTGCTTGTCGGGTGAGGTGTACCAGCCGGCATCGAACCAGCGAAAATCCACCTTGACGTTCTCTTCTATCATTTTCTCTAAGCTCGGTCGCCAGGTGGTATGCCGCTCAGAGATGCTGCCATCTGAATTTGGCAGCCCGGTGTCAGAGGCCAGGCAGCAGGTAGAGAAGGGGGCAAGCGGCTTGCCGCTTGCATCCTCCTTCGGCAGGTTTTCGGCGATGAACCAGCTGCGCCAGTAGTTGGTGGCATAGCTTTCCCGGCGCACGGTATAGTCTGCGCGTACAAACAGCGCCGTGCGGATCGTCTCGCCCGGCTTTAAGTAGGTGCAAAGGTTGTTGACCGAGCATGCCGTGTATACCGTTTCACCGTTTTCATAGCGAAAATCGGCTGTCCAGGTGCCCGCCCAGCCAATGGCCAGCATGCTGCCGCCCGTGCCGTGCTCCAGATTAAAATAGGGGAAACTGACGTGCGTGGCACGCCCGCTTGCTGAGGTAAAGCGCACCGGCATTTCAGTCAAGGAAATGCTGTACGGGCGGTACTGGTTCACGTGGTCACCAAGAATGCCCTTCAGCACCGGGTTTTCACCTGCAAAGCGCAGCTGCGTTTCTGCGGCGGTGAGGATTTCGCTGTTCTTTTGCGAGGGGTTGTGGAAGTACACCGTCCATTCGGTCACACCGTAGGCATAGGAATGGGTCAGCTTCAGCGTTGCGACCAGCGCCTCGCTGATCTGATAGCGTAGCATAGTCGTTTCGCGTTCGCCGTCGCGGCTCGTTTGGCCCTCGATCAGGCAAGCGGGCGAAAAGCCGGTATAGCGAACGCCACCGTAGGTATAGAAAAAGGGAAAGGCAGCGGTATCCTGCAAAAGCTGACGGTGCCAGCCGTCTGCTTGAGGATTGTGATAGCAAGTCATAGGTGCCTCCTGCTTGACAAATGTGTTTGTCTATATTATAATAAATCCGGTTTCTTATTTCTATTAAAAAACGCTCAAAAAACATGAAAATCCGATCAAATATAAGGGGTGCCTATGGGGTTTGTACCAATGCCGGAAAAGGAGCTACTTTCGCTTGACGGTCTGCGCTTTGAGATGCGCCATCAAAATCACTACCACCAGCCGGACGACCCGGCGCTTGACGATTCGCATATTCACCCGTACTACGAGATCTATCTCAACCTATCAGGTGAGGTCTCCTTTTTGGTGAACAACCGCATTTATCCAGTTCGCCGTGGTGATCTGGTGATCACCCGGCCGGGTGACGTGCACCTTTGTATTTTGCAGCAGCCCTGCCGGCACGAGCATGTCTGCTTATGGCTGGAGGCACCCGTCGGTCACCCGGCGCTTTCCTGCTTGGCAGAGGCAGGGCTCCTTTGCCCAAGTGAACGCTTGCGCGAGGAGATCATTATGTTGTTCGGCCACCTTGGCGCGCTGCAGAAGGAGATGCCCGAGCCGCAAACGACTGCCTGCCTGCTTTCGCTGCTGGCAGCCATGGCGGCCGAGCCAAGGCAGGCCGATGCCCTGCCCGCCGGCGCTGATATCCCCGGTGAGCTGCAAAACATCTTAGACGTGATCAATACCGATTTTTGCAGCCTGCACAGCGCTTCTGACCTGCTGCAAAGAACCTACGTCAGCCCCGCTACGCTGAACCGCTGGTTTCGCCGCTACGTGCATCTGACGCCGCGCGTGTTTATCGAGGCAAAAAAGCTGGCCTATGCCAAGGCGCTGCTACAAAGTGGCTGCAGCGTTAGCGAGGCCAGCGAGAGAGCCGGCTTTTCAGATTGCTCCTATTTTATTTCAGTCTTTCGCCGCCGGTTTGGCGAAACGCCGTTGCATTACAAACTCTCCCTGCCTATAGAATAAAGAAAAGGCTGTCTGTTTTCAGACAGCCTTCGCTTGTTATTCAATGGTAAATTCACCCGCATCAATGACGTTTTCATCAGCTTTTGGGGAAGAAGAGCAGGGGCTGCCGAAATCTACACGCTGAATCAAAACGGGGAAATCCTCCTTGCCGGCATACGGCAGATAGCGGAAGCCGGTGATCTGCTTATCCGGGTGCGGATTTTCATACGCGCAGGCGTAGTAGAGCTGTGCGCCGTGCCGCTCGGGCATCGTGGTATAGGAGACCTCGCGGAAGGCGGTGGAAGCATAGGGGTCTTCTATCTGCGCGCAGGTAATATTGGTGCCGTAGCGCACGGGCAGATAGGCGATCGTACCGTCTGCGTAGGTCAGCTCATAGCGGCCAATGTTGTATACCTCGTCCTCAATAAACACGCCGTCATAGAAGGTCTTATAGGCCATGCGCCCAGTGGTGGCGTGCACCACCGTTAGCGGATGCTTGATCCTTTTGCGATACAGGCGGTTGCATTCACGCAGGGCAAGCGGGTGGTATTTTTCCGGCTTCTTGTCGGTAAAATCCGGGCACCAGAAGGCGTAGGCGGCGGCAACCAGATTCAGGTATTGCAGGTTGCGCTGCATATATTCCTCGTGGAAGGAGCCCCAGTTGGATACAAAGCCGCCCTGTGCGCCCCAGCGGATGCGCATTTTCCAATCGTTGAGGGAAAGGGCAGAGAAATTGCCGAACACCATGTGGTAGCCGCGGTCATGGTAGACCTTGTCATGGTGGTTACCAAAGCGCCAATACCAATGCATATAGTGCAGGCCCGCCGGCAGCCTGTCGCGGCAGGGCCACAGGGCCGGCACGGTGCAGATGCCGCCGTTCATCGGTCGGCTCCATCCTGCGCCGCCGCAGGCACAGCCGTTTTCCTCTACCGCATCCAGCAGCTTTTCACCCCACATCCAGGTCTCAATGCCACGCTCATCAAGAAACGCCTTGGTTTTTTTGATGTCGTCTACGTACAGATCCACCGGGTCCTTGCCGCGGCAGCGCTCACACAGGCCGATCGAATACATCTCGTCATGCCCGATGTGCATGTGCTTCGGCCTAAAGACCTCAATGACCTCCTCTAACAGATCAAAGACCAGCGGATACGTATCCGGGTGATTGGGACAGTAGGTATCCGGGTAATCGTCATTCTGCCGCTCGGCCAGCTCGCGGTGGGCAAGGCAGATGTAGTCGGAATGGCTCATGGTCGGACATTCGGGAATGACCTCCAGCCCGCGAGACACGCAATAGTCGCGCAGGTCGCGGCATTCCGCCTGGGTCAAAACACCGCCGTCACCGTTGTCGCAATGGATCGAGTTTTTCGCCCAGGGGTAGGTGCGTTGCTGGATCTCGATGGCGCGCCCGTGCTTGCTGTGTACCTCGTGGCAGAATTGCAGCCATGCCTCGTTGATCTCCGGGTGGCGCTTGTATTCCATCGCGCCGCCGATCTCCAGTACGATATAGTTGTACTTATAATACGCAAGAAGATCCACCATCGCATAAAAGGTGGGAATATTATCCCGCCCGGGCAGAAAGACGCGATAGCCGCGCACCGGGCAGACCGGGCGGTCGTATAAAAGCCCGGCTACCAGCTCGCCGCATTCCTGTAGCTGCAGCAGCGTCACGGTGGCATACAGCAGCCCCCGCTTACCCGTGGCATAAAGGTGAACCTCCTGCGGGTCGATTCCGATGGCATAGCCCTCCTCATGCTCGGCATAGACCTTGCCAAGCGCCTCTTTCAGCGCAGCGGGCATGGCGGCGTGGTAGACCACCTTGCTAATGCTACCGCCTTTTCCACCGACCAGCGCCTTTTCGCAGTAATCGGCAAAGCCTGCCGGGCAATCGGTCAGGCGGCGGCCGGTCGAAAGCGAAAGAGGCGTGCGGTCTGTTTTTTGATAATATCGTGGGTGAAGGTACATAAGCGCTCCTTTCTTACGGCAGGGCTACCGTATGACGCAGAATGATGTGCGCATCGTTCAGCTGGCAGCCGGATGCACGGCGGATGTCATAATAGCGCGGCGATTCATCGTTGGTCAGCACCAGGCGCAAGGTGGTGGGGTTGCCCAGCATGGCAAGCGAGGGGCAATAGGGCAGGCCGGTGGTGATCCAGTCTGAGAGCAGCGTGCCGTCTTCATCGTACAGATAGGCCTTGTCGCCCGTGTAGTCGATCAGCAGCATATGCTCGCCGTCCTCGCTGTACGTAGGATTCAGCAGATAGCTGCCGTCCTCTTGCTGTAGGGCGGTACATTCGCCATCGTATTCACCGCTCTCGGCCTCGAGGTACAGCACGGTCGGCTCGCCGGTGGCACCGTAAATGGTAACGCGGGTATCCTTTACGATCTCAGCGTAAACGGTGCCCTCCTTTTCATAGAGCACGCAGTCGGCAATATAGAGCTTATTGCCAAAGCGGTAGGCATGGCGCGAATCTCGCTCGGAGAGGGTAACGATATCGGGCAGCGTGGCCAGCGTATCCTCCCCCGTGCCGGAAAACTCGTAGATCGGCAGCTCGTCGGTATAGAAGAAATAGCGGTTGCCAATGGCGGTCAGCGGCGTGGCGTTGGTACGCTTTAAGACCGATCTGCCGAGGGGCAGGCGGTAGGGCAGGACGTAATGCTCGCCATCCTTAACGTCTATAGGCAGCGTGCAGATGCTGCTGCCATCCGGCAGCGCAAGGTCTACTGAAAAGTGAGGATGCTCGCGCAGGGTGCGCTTGCGCAGATAGTTGTTGATAAACACAAAGCCGCAGCCGGTTTCCTCGTCATGGCGGATAGAAAGGCGAAGGCTCTCGCCGTCGGCAGCCTGCGTGCAGCTGAAGTCGGGGATGTAGACGGGTGCGCGGGCAACGATATCGCCCCAGGTCTGCAAAAACAGGTGAATGCGGCGCAGCAGCCCATAGCTTTCACGCGCGGTGCCCCATTCGCCCAGCGGTGCCTGAAAATCGTAAGAGCGCACCGGCAGGTCGTTGGGATAGCCGGTATCCTTAGATTCCTGCATCGTGCTCAGGCGGCCGATGGGGTTGGTGCCGCCGTGGTACATATAGTAGCCCAGCAGATTGGCACCCGAGGCCAGCTTGCAGAAGGAAAGCCCCTCTATATCCTTAGAAAAGGCAACCACCCGGCGGTGGTCGGTGGGCTGCATACCGCCGCCCAGCTCTGCCGTCAGATAGGGATAGCGCGTGACGTCATAGGTGTATTCAAACTTCTCGGCAGAGGAGGCTTCCTGTATATCACAGCCGATCATGGGGTCGTTTAGCGCGCGGTGGGGCATAAAGCCCGGGTTTTCGGGAAGCTCGTTGATATGGCCGGCCCAGGGGGCATCGCAATAGCCGCCAAGCATCGGCAGTGCCTCGTTTTCCGGCACGGCGGCGCAGCCCCAGGCGGTGGCAGTATAGATCGGCACACGCAGACCGTGGCGCAGCAGCATGTCCTTGAGCGTCAGCATATGGCGCATGCGGCTGGGGGTATCCGGCTCGCCACGGTAGTATTCGTTCTCGATCTGAATGGCGATCACAGGGCCACCCTGCTCCCACATCTGGCCCCTTGTCTGCTCGGCGATCTTTTCAAAATATTTGTCTACGGCTGCCAGGTAGCGTGGGGTATTTGCGCGCAGCTTGTGCCCGTCAATGCCCAGCGCGCGCTCAGGCTCGTCCTTGTCGCGCAGCCAGTCGGGCAGACCGCCGTTACGGCATTCGCCGTGTGCCCAGGGGCCTACACGTAGAAATACGTACAGCCCGTGCTTGCCGCACAGCTCTACAAAGCGGTGCAGGTCACGGCTGCCGGAAAAATCCCAAACGCCCTGTTCCTCCTCGTGGTGGATCCAAAAGATATACGAGGCAATGATCTCAATGCCGCCGGCCTTCATCTTCAGCAGCTCACGCTCCCATTCCTCGCAGGCATAGCGGGAAAAATGAAACTCGCCCATAATGGGGAACCACGGCTTGCCGTTCTTGACGAAATAGCGGCTGTTTACAGAAATGCTGTCACCGTTTGGCGCCTGGCCCGAAAAGGGCAGCTCCTCAATAACGGTTGCTTTTGGTTCTATGGAAAAATGATACATAGCTTTTCTCCTTATAGCATGGTCACTGTTATTATATTGCTTTTTTGTGCAAAAGTCAATGAAAGGATTTTGCAGAAACTATAATAATATTGCAAGAGGAGGGCTGCCAAGGCAGCCCTCCTCTTATAAGTGCTTGCGGATACGCTCTAAGGCCGTTTTCTCCAGCCGTGAGACCTGCGCCTGCGAGATGCCGATCTCAGCGGCGACCTCCATCTGTGTTTTTCCGCGGTAAAAGCGCATCTCAATGATCGAGCGCACGCGCTCGCCCAGCCGCTTCATGGCCTCGCGCAGGGCAATATCCTCGATCCAGCCCTCGTCGCTGTTATCACGGTCGCAGAGCTGGTCGATCACGTAGATCGAATCCTCGCCGTCGTTAT
>JAZQVK010000235.1:0-6274 GCA_045631765.1 Eubacteriales bacterium | reverse complement strand
GCTTGGACTGTGCCACATAGATGTCTTCCCATGTCTTGGGAATTTCGATCTCCAGGTCGGCCAGAATGTCCAAACGAACAAACATCATGTTGAAGGTCTGAGTCTCAGGCAAGCCATAGGTGTGAACCACGCCGTCAGCGTCGGCGATCTCCAGCTGGAGCATTGCTGCTCTGGTGAAGTAGGCGTCTACAAACTCATCGAAGCCTTCCTTATTTTCAATATTGGTCAAAGCACCACGAATTGCGTAGTTGATAACGGTAGCATCTGCCAGACCCAGATATACGTCAGGGCCTCTGCCTGCCAGAATAGAAGGAAGCAAGGTGGAACCTGCAACCAGCTTCAGGTCAACGGCAATACCGGCACCCTCATCGGTAGAGGTGAAGGTCGAGTCAACCAGTGAACGCCAGATGCTGGCCTGGTCACGACCGGTGGCAAGCCATACCTCAACGCGGGTTCTGTCAGCCATATCCTCTTCGGTAACGGTAACACCCATCTGGTTGTAATCTACGAAGAAACTATTAAAGAAGGAAGAAATTTCAAAGCCTGCAGCCTCGAAGAAGTTGGCGTCTACCTTGTACTGACCATCGAGCACAGGGGTAAAGGACACATCGTAGGTCGCATTCTCAGAGCCGCTGACAACGATATAGTCCATCATCAGGGACTGCTGCTTGGAGGTGTTCAGCCAGGTACCAAGCGTACCGATGTAGGACTTCAGATCGTCCAGGTTTTCGGCGATCTTATCCTCATCCGAGCCCATGACGTCCAGCAGGAAGGCAACCTTATCCAGGGTTGCTACGTGTGCACCCTTGGAGCCGCACAGGGCGGTAAGCTGCTCGGACACCGCGGTAAGGTTCTTATGCTCCTTCAGCAGGTTACGAACCGTAGCCGGCATAACGCGACCAAAGCGATAGTCACGGTATTCGTCAGGCTCTGCGCCGGTCAGCTTCAAAATATCAAGATAGCAATCGTTGATGACGCCGAGCGACTGCTCAACGCCCTCGATAATATCAGAAAGAGTACCCAGGCTGACATCGAGAGAAAGCGTGTAGGTCTCGCCTTCTTCAAAATAGAACTGGAAAACGCTCGTGCCATCGCCCAACGTGACAATCTGCCAGGCCTTGTCATAGTTAAAACGGGCATCGTATGCCTCTGCAAACGGAACGCTCAGTTCCTCGCCGTAAATACCGCCGGCCAAACGAAGGGCACGGGAGGTATACATACCGGCCAGCTTATCCTGCTTGCAGCGAATGGAGATGGTGTAAAGACCGGTCTCGGTTACGGTGAAGCGGTAGCTTGCCCACTGGCCGATCGTATCGTAGCTATTGCTACCCAATACGTTCTGCAGCTGCGCACCGGGAGAGTTGGGCGAGGTAACGGCAGAGGTACGGTCATTAGCCGAGTATACCGAGGTATCGGAAACACGGTAAGGCGCCTCAGCCTCAATGCGGATGCTGGCATCCTTACCGGCAGGCTGGTAGCCGTTTGCCTTATAGGAGGCAAGAACGTCGGCATAAGCCGGCATCTCATCTACCGGGAACACACGGAGTGTCTGGATCGCCATTGCCTCACGGGTGCTGGAGAGTGTGATCGTATGCAGGCTGCCGTTCTTATTGTTCTCGTTATCGAAATAGAACTCGAACGCGCCCTGATAGAAGCCGTCCGGATCCGAGAACTGATAGGTCATCCACTTCGGGTCGATCACCGCCGTAGGCTTGAGCTGGTTGCCATTCACGTCAGTACGGAAGATCACGTGACCGTTCTCATCCATGTACGCGCCGTTCAGGCCGAGCGTCCCCTCCTCTGCGGTGGGATACTCATAACGCCAGTTCTTCGACAGGGTCAGATATCTGGCCTGTGCGAAAGGAACCTTACCGTCCAGGTAAAGCATACGCTCTACAGACGTGGAGCTTTCACCAAGCGGATAGTACACGATCTCTATGCCGTAGCGGCCGCTCGCAGGGATCTCCACCTGCCAAGTCAAGGCACCGCTGGTGGGCGACAGAAGCGCGTTTACGCCACCGTATTCGCCAAAGGCTACTGCCAGCTCATCGGCATTGGCGGTTACCTTTTCGCCAGCCTCATTGAGAGAGTAGAACGACGAGCTTTCGGCGTCGTAATAGTAAGTAGTCGTACCGTCCGAATAGGAGTACACGTCCTTTGCGTCGATTACGACCGTTTCCTCGCCCTTCGTATCCGGATTTTTCTTATCGTACTCCGAATAGGAAGATGCGTTCAACAGCGCAAGAAGTTCTTCCGTGGTGGAGCTGACAACGTTGCCGATCGCTTCAGCGGCCGCGCCCGACACGCCAAAAAGACCGCAAAACATCACCACAGCAAGAAAGAAGGCTGTTGTGCGGATGAACCTGGTTCTCTTCATGGAAAATTCCTCCTAGAATATTTCGGGCCCTGCCCGAGCTTAACAATCCACCCCGCCGCTGGCACGGCGATGCGAGGCACCGACAGGCCAAAGGCCGGCCGCCCAAAAAATGGGCAAAAGGGTACCTATGAATTATTATAGGAATATCTTAACACAAAAAAAGTAAAAAGTCAAGCAAAAAAAGAAAGCCTTGCCAGCGCTGGCAAGGCCAAGAACAGCCTATCAAGTCGGCCATTTTTTTCCACCTTCCTCGTCAAAAGCTCCTCCTTCTCCGACGAAAAACTGTGTTTACATTTGAAAAACACAAAATGTAAATATAAATTACTTATTTTCAGCATAAAAAGCCGTTTTTACGATATAATAATTTTTTATGTAATCACAGATTACTTTTTTTCAAAATCGTTGTTTTTCCTTTGTTCACAGATAGGTTTTATATTTTTTGTTAAAAGTGCACAAAAAAAGCACAAAATTTTCTACACATCGACAATGTTTGAAGGTCGCTTACACAGTCGTTATTTTTGCGATTTTCAAGTGGAATGTCGTTCTTCATCGTACTTTAGACGAACTTTTTCGCAACATCGCACGCCTGTCAACACTGCCTTTTCATACTTTTCATGGGTGCTTGATATCGCGAAAGCCGGCGTGAAATTCACGCCGGCTTTTTCAAATGTTTACGCAAATTTTGCAATTGCCCTTTCAACGCGCGCAAGGCTCTCTGCCTTGCCGATAGCAGCCATGATCTCGGTCGCGCCGCCGGGCGTTACCGACATGCCGGAGGCTGCAATGCGCAGGCACCACAGCACAGCGCCACTCTTACAGCCAAGCTGCTCAGAAAGCTGTAGCAGGGCGGCGTACAGGGTATCGTTATCCCAGGCATCAACTGCCTGTAGGCAAGGCAAAGCCGCCTTCAGCAGCGCCTCGGCACTCTCAATGGTGACCTTGTTTTTCTTGTTTTCAAACAGCGTTTTGTCATACTCGCAAAGCTCGCGGAAGAGCAGGCTCTTCTCTTCTACCTCGGTCAGCTTGCTCACGCGCCCCTGCAGCAGGCGGAGAACGGCATCTACGTCAACCTCTGCCGGGAAAGCAGAACGCAAGAACGGCGTAGCCATCTCCTTAAAGGCGACAAAATCCAGCTTCTTGATGTATTCGCCATTGAACCAATACAGCTTATCAAAATCAAAAACGGCAGGCGATTTATTGACACCGGCGATCGAGAAGGCCTTTTCAAGCTCAGGCAGCGTAAAGAACTCTACCTCTGCGTTCTCGCCCTTCGGGCCCCAACCAAGCAGGGCGATATAATTGATGATCGCCTCAGGCAGGAAGCCGTCGTTTACCAGATCCTCAAAGCTGACAGCGCCGTGACGCTTAGAAAGCTTAGAGACAGAGCCATCGGCATTCTTACCCATCAAAAGCGGCAGGTGCACGTAGGTCGGGCGCTGCCAGCCAAAGGCATCATAAAGCAGCGCGTACTTCGGCGTAGAGGTCACGTATTCGCTGCCGCGCACCACGTGTGTAACACCCATCAAATAGTCATCGACCACGTGGGCAAAATTATAGGTCGGATAGCCGTCTGCCTTCATCAAAATCTGATCCTGCAGCTCCTTATTCTCTACCGAGACCTCGCCAAACACGGCATCCACGTACGAGGTAGTTCCCTCAAGCGGCATCTTCTGGCGAATTACATAAGGAATGCCGGCTGCCAGATTCTTTTCGACCTCCTCAGGCGAAAGATCGCGGCAATGGCGATCGTAGCCGCCAGTGGCATCTTCATCATGCAGCTGCTCAAGCCGCTCCTTGGTGCAGAAGCAGTAGTAGGCAGCGCCAAGCTCGATCAGCTTTTTGGCATATTCCATATAGATCGGCTTGCGCTCACTCTGCACATACGGCCCATGCTCACCGCCTACAACGGGGCCCTCGTCATAAGAAAGCCCGGTTACCGCCAGCGTACGCATGATCACGTCAGTCGCGCCCTCTACCAGGCGCTCACGGTCGGTATCCTCAATGCGCAGGATAAAGCGGGCGCCATCATGGCGGGCAATGAGATATGCGTAAAGCGCAGTGCGCAGGTTGCCAATATGCATATAGCCGGTCGGGCTGGGAGCGAAGCGGGTAACAACAGGTTGCTTTTCCACGGTCAAAACCATCCTTCACATAGAATTTATCAATTTATTATAGCATGCTTTTTACCGTTCGTCAACGGAAATTCACACTTTCGGCACAATTATTTATTTGACAGGCAGGAAAAAATGCGTTATAATAAGGAAGGAATGAAAAACTGCAAGGGAATGCCTATGAAAAGCTTATTTGTAAAATACATCACCGCCGTAGCTGTGATCATGCTGGTCAGTTTTCTGATGCTCTCCTCGATCATCTCGGTCAGCATTGACGATTTTGCCACCGATGCGCGGCGAGACGACGTGACCCTGATCTCTAAGATCGCCGCCGCTGTGATCAAGGATGAATATGAAAGTGCCCCCGGCCTTTCATTTTCCGAGTTCGCCAACCGCACGGATGCCCCGCTGGAAGGCATTTTGGAGGTGATCTCGCGGGATGATGACGAAGAGATCTCCTTTCTCGTCACAGATACGAGCGGCAAAATTCTTGCCAGCTGCATCCGAACCGACGGCATTGGAGCATTGAGCGAGCTGCCTGCCTCGCTGATCAACGAAGTGATCAAAAACAGCGGCCATCAATCCTACGGGCGACTGAACGGCCTGCTCACAAAATCGCATCTGGTCTGCGCCAGCATCATCAAGGGGGAGGATAGCAACGCCATTGGCACAGTATTTGCCTGCTCGACAGACACGCGTGCCGATGCGCTGGTATCGGTGATGAACAAGAGCATTCTGCTGGCCAACCTGTGGGTCATGCTGGCAGTGATGATCGCCGTTTACTTTATCACCGAGCGTATGCTTGCGCCGCTGCGTGAGATGCGCCAGGCAGCCAAGGAATTTGCAAACGGCAACTTCAACACCCGTATTCAGGTAACCGGCTGTGACGAGATCGCCGACTTTTCAATGACCTTTAACAGCATGGCCGAATCTCTTGCCAAATCCGAAAACCTGCGCTCTACCTTCCTGGCCAACGTATCGCACGATCTGCGCACCCCCATGACCACCATTGCCGGGTACGTAGACGGCATTCTCAGCGGTGCCATTCCGCCCGACAAGCAGGAATACTATCTGCAGATCGTCTCCAGTGAAACGCACCGCCTCTCTCGCCTGGTTTCCCAGCTGCTGGACATCTCCCGCATGGAGGCCGGTATGCGGCAATTCAACCCGACAGAGTTTGATATTTGTGAGCTGGCCAGAATTATTCTTATCTCCTTTGAAAGCAAGATCGACGCCAAGCATCTGGAGGTGGAATTTGAAACAGACGAGGACCGGATGCCGGTGCTGGCGGACAAGGATGCCATTCATCAGATCTTTTATAACATCTGCGAAAACGCCATCAAATTCTCGAACGAGGGCGGCCTGCTGAAGATCTCGATCACGCATGGCGAGCGCGGCAAATATCAGGTCACCGTATATAATGAAGGGAATGGCATTGCCGCCGAGGATCTTCCCTACGTATTCGACCGCTTCTACAAAAGCGACAAGAGCCGCGGGTTAGATAAGATCGGCGTAGGGCTTGGGCTGTATATCGTCAAGACCATGCTCAACGCCTGCGGCGAGACCATCCGCGCGGAAAGCGAGGAGGGCAAGTTCTGCGCCTTCACCTTTACCAAGTCGGAGGCCAAGCGGTCTTAGGAAGACAAGAGAAGAACACAACTCCTTGGCTCACAGAACGACATGGCTACGACCCGACTTGTATATCGTCAAGACCATGCCCAACGCCTGCGGCGAGACCATCCGCGCGGAAAGCGAGGAGGGCAAGTTCTGCGCCTTCACCTTTACC
>JAZQVK010000234.1:0-2819 GCA_045631765.1 Eubacteriales bacterium | reverse complement strand
ATTCTTTCCATGTATGCCTCTAACGGCGAACGGATCGAGATCCTCAATTGATCTTTTTGAAAGGAAATACTGAAATATGAAAATGACGTTTCGCTGGTATGGCGAGAGTGACAGCATCTCTCTCTCGGCCATTCGCCAGATCCCCAATATGAGCGGCGTGGTCACCGCCGTCTACCGCGTGCCGGTGGGCGAGGTTTGGCCGCGCGAGGATATTGCCCGCCTGAAGCAGCTGTGCGAGCAAAACGGGCTGGAGATGGAGGTCATTGAAAGCGTGCCGGTGCATGAGGATATCAAGCTCGGCCGCCCGACGCGTGACCGCTACATCGCCAATTACGCCGAGAATATTCGCCGCCTGGGCGAGGCCGGCGTGCGCTGCGTTTGCTACAACTTTATGCCGGTATTCGACTGGCTACGAACCAATCTGCATACCGAGGCGGCAGACGGCTCGAATTCTCTTTCCTACGATCACGAGCAGCTGATGCGGCTTGACCCGCACCACCTTTCGCTGCCCGGCTGGGATGAAAGCTACACGCAGGACGAGCTGCAGGGCCTGCTTGCCGCCTACAAGCAGGTCAGCCACGAGCAGCTCTTTGATAACCTGATCTACTTCCTGCGCGGCATTATGCCCGCCTGTCAGGAGGCCAAGATCGATATGGCCATCCACCCGGATGACCCGCCGTGGGATATGTTCGGCCTGCCGCGCATCATCTCCGCCGAGGCGGATATCGACCGCCTGTTTGCCGCCCTGCCCGACAGTCACAACGGCCTGACCTTCTGCATCGGCTCGTTTGGTGCCGGCAGAACGAACGACCTGGTCAAGATGGCCGGCAAGTATGCCGCCGCAGGCAGGATCCCCTTTGCCCACATCCGCCAGATCAAATGGTCGGGCGAGCTGGATTTTGCCGAGTGCGGCCACCGCACCGAGGCAGGAAGCCTCGATATCTACGGCATCGTGCGCGCGCTGGTGCGAAACGGCTTTCAGGGCTACGTGCGGCCTGACCACGGGCGCAACATCTGGGGTGAGGACGGTAAGCCGGGCTACGGCCTGTACGATCGCGCCCTGGGCGCCACCTATCTGAACGGCCTGTTTGAGGCCGCGGAAAGAGAAATGGAGAAATAAGTATGGAAATGAAATTACCCTTTTCGGTCGACCTTTCCGACAAGGTGGCCGTCGTTACCGGTGCGGGCGGCGTGCTGATGCGCGAATTTGCCAAGGCGCTTTGCGCCTGCGGCGCGCGCGTAGCGCTTCTCGATATCAACCAAGAGGCCGTTGAGGCCGTGGCCGCCGAGATCGGTGAAAACGCCCTGCCGCTGGCCACCAACTGCCTCGATAAGGCAGCGCTGCTTTCTGCACGCGAGGCCGTGCACGAAAAATTCGGCGCGGTGAACTTCCTCATCAACGGTGCCGGCGGTAACAACCCACGCGCCACCTGCGACAACGAGACCATGACGCCCGACCTCTCTGACGAGGTAAAGAGCTTCTTTGCGTTAGAGGAAAGCGGCCTGCGCTTCGTGTTCGACCTGAACATCACCTCCGCCTTTCTGACCACCCAGATCTTTGCCGAGGATATGGTCAAGACCGGCGGCAACATTATCAACATCTCGTCTATGAACGGCTTCCGCCCGCTGACCAAGATCCCCGCCTATAGCGCCGCGAAGGCCGGCATCTCGAACTTTACCGAGTGGCTTGCCGTGCACTTTGCGCCCTGCGGCATCCGCGTAAACGCCATCGCGCCCGGCTTCTTCGTCACCAACCAGAACCGCGATCTGCTTTTTAAGGATGGCCAGCCCACGCCGCGCACGCATAAGATCTTAGGCCACACGCCGCAAAACCGCTTTGGTGAGGTCAGCGACCTCATCGGCACGCTGCTCTTCCTTTCTTCTGATGCTGCCTCCGGCTTTGTGACCGGCACGGTCATTCCGGTAGACGGCGGCTTTAACGCTTATAGTGGGGTATAACCGTATGAAACTTGCTGCACAGCTTTACACCATTCACGATTACACCAAGAATGAGGCCGATATCGAGCGCTCGCTCTATAAGATCAAGGAGATCGGCTATAACGCCATTCAGATCTCGGCCTTCGGCGAATACCGCACCCCCTGGCTTGCTGATCTCTTAAGGAAGTTAGAGCTGGAGGTGTGCGTTACGCACATGCCGTACACGCGTATCACGGGGGATACCGAGCGCCTGATCGAGGAGCATCGCCTGCTGGGGTGCGATACCATCGGCCTTGGCAGCCTGCCAAAATACGATCGCGCATCGGTGCTTTCCACCTTTGAGGAGCTGGCCCCGGCCATCGACAAGATCCACGAAGCAGGCATGAAATTCGTCTTTCACAACCATTGGCAGGAATTTATTCCCGACCCGGTAGACGGCAAAAACACCTTTGACCTGTACTGCGAGCGCTTTCCCGCCGACCGCGCCGGTATTCTGATGGATTTTTACTGGCTGGTCTACGCCTGCCAGAAGCCGATGGAATCTATTGACAAGTACCGCGACCGCCTGGGCATCGTGCATTTCAAGGATATGACGATGAACGAGAAGGGCGAGCGGATCTTTACCGAGATCTATAACGGCTGTATCGACTATACCGCCATCTTTCACAAGCTGACCGAGGTGGGCGGCAAGTGGGCCGCCATCGAGGAGGACGTGTGCCCCTGCGGCGACCCCTTCAAGGCGCTTGCCATCAGCTTGGAAAACATCAAGGCGCACGGTCTGCCGTTTGAAAACCTGTAAACGAAAAAGAAGAGAATTTGGGTGGCGCCCCCAAGGGCGCCACGCCAATTCTCTTTTCTTTTTGTATTCCTTACCCCCTTTT
>JAZQVK010000233.1:0-1715 GCA_045631765.1 Eubacteriales bacterium | reverse complement strand
ATCTATTCGGGCAACGACGATCAGATCGTGCCGGTGCTTTCTCTTGGCGGTAAGGGCGTTATTTCGGTGCTCTCGTACCTGATGCCCAAGGCCACCTCGCAGATGTGCCACCGTTTTTTGGCCGGCGACCTGGCCGGTGCGCGTAAGATGCAGCTTGACCTGCTGCCCCTGATCAACGCGCTGTTCTGCGAGGTCAATCCTATCCCCGTAAAGGCTGCTATGGCCGCTATGGGCTATGGCGAAAATTACCTGCGCCTGCCGCTTACCCCGATGGAAAAGGCACACGAGGAGATGCTGCTTTCGCTGATGAGAGAGCAGGGCCTTATCTGATAAGTTAAAGGAAGAAAAAGCATGAACGTTCTTGTAAACGGAATCTTAGGCCACATGGGGCGTGAGGTTGCCCGCTTATCTACCGAGGGGTGCCGCGGTGCCCGTCTGGTGGGCGGTGTAGACCCAAACGGCACAAGCGAGGAATTTCCCGTATGGGCCTCCTTTGCCGAGCTGCCTGCCTCGCTTGGTATTTCCTGCGTGGTGGATTTTTCGCACCATTCCTGCGCGCCCGCCCTGTTAGAATATGCCAAGGCAGCCCGTCTGCCCGTGGTGGTGGCCACCACCGGCCACACCGAGGAGGAGCTGGCCGTTATTCGTGAGGCAGCGCAAGAGATCCCTGTCTTTTTCTCGGCCAATATGTCTTATGGGGTCGCTTTGCTGGTTGAACTGGCAAAGCAAGCCGCCCGCGCTATGCCTGAGGCCGATATTGAGATCATCGAAAAGCACCACAACCGCAAGCTGGATGCCCCCAGCGGCACCGCCCTGATGCTGGCAGATGAGATCTGCCGCGTGCGCGAGGGCGCCTATCCCAAGACCGGCCGCAGCGGAAAGGCTAAGCGCGAGCCGGGTGAGATCGGTATTCACGCCGTTCGTATGGGCAATATCGTTGGTGAGCATGAGGTCATTATCGGCACCGCCAGCCAGACCATCACCCTGAAGCACGAGGCGCACAGCCGCGCCCTGTTTGCCGAGGGTGCTTTGGCTGCCGCCGCCTTCCTCGTTACCTGCGCCCCGGGGCTTTACGATATGAAGAGCTTAGTAGAGGCCGGGAACCGCGAAGCCGCGCTTTGCTGAGAAGGAGAATAAGAGAATGAAGATCGCTATATACGGCTACGGCAATCTTGGCCGCGGGGTCGAGTGCGCTACGCTGAACCACCCGGATGCCGAGCTGGTTGCCGTGTTTACTCGCCGCCCGCCGGAAACGGTGAAGACCTTCCTGCCGGGCACCCCTGTCTACGCCGCCGATCGGCTGCTGGAATATAAGGGGCAGATCGACGTGCTGATCATCTGCGGTGGCAGCGCTACAGACCTGCCGGAAATGACGCCCATGCTGGCGGCACATTTCAACGTCATAGACAGCTTTGATACCCACGCCGCTATTCCCACGCATTTTGCCGCCGTTGACCGTGCGGCCGTAGAGACCGGGCACCTGGCCTTGATCTCGGCAGGGTGGGACCCCGGCCTGTTTTCCATCGCCCGCCTTTATGCCTCGGCCGTTTTGCCGAGCGGGCAGGATTATACCTTCTGGGGCCGTGGCATCAGCCAGGGGCATTCGGATGCCATTCGCCGCATTGCGGGCGTGGTGGATGCCCGCCAGTATACCGTGCCGGTGGAGGAGGCGCTTAGCGCCGTGCGCGCCGGGGAAGCACCTGTGCTGACCACGC
>JAZQVK010000232.1:0-2556 GCA_045631765.1 Eubacteriales bacterium | reverse complement strand
TATTCTGCTGCGCCCCGAACGGGGCTTGCAGAGCCGGTCCGAGTCCGATGGTAGCAGCACCAAACGCAACCAAAAAAGGACACCTTGAAAGGTGTCCTTTGCGTTTGGAGCTGCTACCCGGATTCGGACCGGGGACCTCATGCTTACCAAGCATGTGCTCTACCAACTGAGCCATAGCAGCCTATCGTCAACGGTGATATTATAGCAGAGGTTTTGCGGTTTGTCAAGTCTTTTTTGAAAAAAGTCTTTTTTTGTTTGAAAATTGCATGGCGCGCGCCAAAATGGGCAATCCTACCGAAAAGCCGATGAGGGGAGAATACCATGCTTCTAAAGGGTTGCTACAAACGAATGATCTGCCTGCACAGCACGAACAGCCGCCTGTTTTGCGAGGCGTTTTTCGTGCTGCGAGAGGATGCGCCCAGCATGCGCGAGCAGGACATGCTGGCCGAGGCCAACCGCATTTTAGAGGAGCGCCTGCTGCCCGGGCGGCAGCGCAAGCGGCGCCTGCTTTCTGCCCTTTTGCCTTTTTTGTACGGCCTGCTGGCAGCCAGCCTGGTCTGGTTTCTCTGCCTGATGATCGTTATTTTATGACAATCACTTCCCTGTTGTTTTCAACCGCTTCCCTGCGCTTTTGATAAAATAGTCATACCGCCGCGGCAAAGAAGCTCGACCATCCAGGCGGCCACCGCAGCCGAAAGAACGCCTAAGGCCGAGGCGCGCGTGTCACGCAAGAGCGGCAGCCCCAGCAGGATGGTGGCGGCATCTATCACAAAGATCACCACCCCCGGCCGCCAGGCCGGCATGCGGCGGCAAAGCAGCAGGGCCAGCACGTCCACCCCGCCGGTGGAGCCGCCGCCAAGAAAGGTCAGCGCACAGCCCGCGCCGACCAAGGCACCGCCAAGCAGGGCGGCCTGTAACGTGGGCATGGGCGGCGGCGCGGTCACCACCCCCGAAAAGAGCGCCACGCCGACCGGATAGAGCAAGGCCGAAAGCAGCGTGCGCGCGGCAAAGGCACGACCAAGAAACAGCCAGCCCACAAGAAACAGCCCCCAGCTGAGCAGCGCCACCCAGGCGGGCGCTGATAGCCACGGCAGCAGGCGGTGAAAGAGCACGGCGATCCCGGAAACGCCACCGGCCACCAGCTCACACGGCAAGAGAAAGGCCGCCGTGCCAAAGGCAAGCAGGGAAGTGCCGTATGCCGAAAGAAAGAGCCACCCGGGGCGCGATGACCGTTGCATAGCGAAAAAACTCCTTTTTTCAATAGGCTTCCCTCTTTTTTCGTGCTTTATGCATTGTCACCCGTATATATGTATACGGGTGACATATAAGTAAAAGGGGGAAGCCCTGCATTTTTCCTTTACTTTTCGCCGCGCTTGTGCTACAATAAAGAAAAAAACAAGCGAGGGCTTATCATGGCACCGAACAAACCGCTGATCATCTTTGATACCGATATGGATACCGACTGCGACGACGCCGGTGCGCTGGCCATCCTGCTGCAATACGTCAAGCAGGGAAGGGCTGATCTGCTTGGCATCCTGACCGACGCGCCAGACCGTTACGCAGCGGCGGCCTGCGAGGCCTTTTGCCGCCACTACGGCGTTTCGGTGCCGATCGGCGCGGTGCATGATGCGAGCTACCCGACCGGCGAGGGAACGCGCTTTGACCGCTACCGCACGCACCGCGAAAGAAATTTAGCGCCCGCGCGCCGCTACACGCATCTGCTGGCCGAGCGAGTAGAGAAGCGGGATGACGAGTATCCCGCCGCCGCCAAGCTCTACCGCCGACTGCTTGCCGGGGTGGAGCAGGGGAGCGTGACGATCGTTTGCGTGGGCACGCTGACGGCGATCGACGAGCTGCTGCTCACAGGGCCGGACGAGATCAGCCCGCTTTCGGGCGTGGAGCTGGTGAAGCAAAAGGTCTCTCGCCTTGTCAGCATGACCAACGCCGCCTGGCCGGAGGTGGTGGCGAACAACTTTAACTACGATATGGATCCGCTTGCCTCGGCTCGCGTAACGGCCACCTGCCCGGTGCCCATCCACGCCAGCCCGGACGGCACGCGCGTGATCACCGGCGCCAGCCTGAGCGACCGTCTGCCCGCCGATCACCCGCTGCGCCTCAGCTACGAGACCTATATGGAGAGCGAGCGGCGCGGCCGCTCGAGCTGGGATCTGCTCGCGCTTTACTACGTGCTGGAGCCGGATAGCGGCTGCTTTACCGCCGCCCCCCGTGGCCGCCTGTGCTACGAGCAAGAGAGCCGCCGTACCTGGTGGCGCGACGAGCAGGGAAGAGATGACCGCGAGGTGCGCCTGGCCATCCCGCCGGAGGAGATGGCCGCAAGGCTTGAGGAGCTGCTGGTGATGGGTGAATAAGCCGGGACAGATCTCCCATCTCGCATGCCGCACCGCCCATCCGCGCGCCACGCCACCGTACAACGAAAAAAGCAATAAAGAAGCCGTTTGTTTCTGTTTTTGATAAAATAGAACAACGGCTTTTTGTTTGACAGGGGCTATGCGGACTAAACAAGGCTCCGGGAGATTTTAGGCTCCCTCCGGGAGG
>JAZQVK010000231.1:0-6872 GCA_045631765.1 Eubacteriales bacterium | reverse complement strand
GCCAGATGAATATAGGTCGCAGAAAAGCCCGAAACGCGCACGACCAAGTTGCGATAGTTTTCGGGATGCTCCATGGCATCGCGCAGCACCTCGGGCGAGGTGGCGTTGATCTGCAGCTCCTGACCGCCGCGAGCAAAATAGACGCGAACCGCCTGCAGAAGCTTTTGGCGATTACCGTCCTTGAACATGGCGGGCGAGAGCTTTTGGTTGACCACCGTGCCGCAGGCGGCCTTGGTATAATCCGGCCGTGTAACGCTGTTTAGCGTTTGCGTGATGCCATTTTTATCGCGGCCGTAGGTGGGCGAGGCGGCATCCGAAAGCGGCTCGCCGCGCAGGCGGCCATCCGGCGTGGCGGCAATGCTCTTGCCGGCGCTGATGTTAGAGGTGTTGGCGGCCATGGCTACGTAGATGCCGCCGCCATCCCGCGTTTTGTATTGGTCAAATTGGCTGCTGAGAAAATCTAAGAACCAGACGGCGTATTTATCAACGAACTCATCACCGTTGCCGTATTTGGGGGCGGCCAGCAGCTTAGCGCGCAGCGCCTCATAGCCCTCGAAATTGCAGCGCAGCGCCTCACCCAGCTCGGTAAGCGTGGCGGCGCGGTCGATAAACACGACCTGCTCGATCGCGGCAAGCGAATCACTCATGGTACCCACGCCCATCAGCGCGGCGCCATGCACCGAGGGGTACTTGCTGCCGCCGTTGTTGATATCCAGCCCGCGGCCGATGCAATCGTAGCAGAAGCAGGAAAGAAACGGCTCGGTATAATAGGCCTGGTTGATGCCGTCGTTATAGGCGCGGAAGGTGGCACAGTATTCTGCCACGCCGTGCGAAAGCTGCTTTTCTAAGCAGCGAAGAAAGGCGCGCATCGAGGTGATGCCGGAAAGCGCCCCGGTATCTACGCCCAGCGTGCCGCTTACCTCGCTGACACCGCGATTGAAGATATAATCAAAGAAGCGCGGGGCATCAAACCGCCCATCCGACCAGGGCGGCTGCATGCCGGTGATGAAGTTTTCAATACAGCCGACCATGCAATAGTGATAAACGTCGCGCTCCTCGTACCCGTAGCGCCGCAGGGCGGCTATATTGACGGTATCGTTCATCAGGGCGGGGTAGCCAAGGCCGGTGCCTATGCTTTGCAGGCAGGCGCGCAAAAAGTCATCCGGCGTGCCCGGCGAAATGCGAGCCGAAAGGTTAGGCCCCGGCACGTTGCCGTTTTTCACCGCCTGCAGGATGCAAAAACTCAGCTCGTTGACCTGACAAGCTCCCTGCTCATCATCGCCGCCAATGCAAATATTGACCACGTCATTCGTCGGGATCTTGGCAAAGGTGTTTTCAAGCAGCACGATCGCCCCTTCGCGTGAAAGGGTGCCGGCGGCAACGTCGCGCGCATAGAAGGGGTAGAGGTACTGATCCATCCGCCCAAGCGCCATGGCGTAGCGCCCCTCCATCATAAAGGCGGTATGCGAAAGCCACACAAGCTGCAGAGCCTGGGCAAATGTCTTGGGCGGGCCGGCCAGCAGCGCCCGGCAGTTTTCAGCGATAAAGGTCAGCCGCTCGCTATCGTAGCGCCGGCGCCCCTTCATGGCCTCGGCCTGCTCGCCGTAATGCCGGATCATTTGGAAAAAGCCCTCTACCGCCAGCAGCATGGCCTGTAGGGTGCGGCATTTTCCCTCATCACCCGCGTAACGGGCAAGCGACTGCCGCAGCTCGCCGATCAGACCGGGCACGCCCACTTCCAGCACGTGCTGATAGTGGGGGGCAAAATGGTCGGCATTGGTGCCGAAGTGCCGCAGGCCGATGCGACCGACAAGTGAAGCCGCCTGCTGCTCTACCAGCGGTGACTGCGCGGTATACAGGCAGCGGGTGTTCCCCACGATCAGATCGTGCCGGTAAATATGCGGCACGGGCTCGGTGAACAGGGCGTAGATCCCCTCTGCGCGAAGCTGCTCGATCGGCTCGCCCAGGTGATCGCGGTAGCCAAGATAACGAAAATAGTGGGGCATATACGACCCCTTTGGCGGCGTTTTTTCCATTTCGCGCCGCAGGCTGGCGGATAGTGTCATTGCGAAATTCCCCCTTTTTGAGGCATTGTCACCTTCATTATAGCCTTGCGCGGCGCAGCTGTAAAGATATAATCTTCATCAATCTTGACAAAATTGCTCAAAAATGTTATACTGCAAGCATCACGCACAAAGGAGACAGGCCATGAAAACGATCGAGATCGGCCGCATGCCGCGCATCACGTTTGCCCACGCGCACGAGGCGCCCCACTATGAAGCGAGCTTTTCCGCCTCTCACCAGAGCATAGAGGTGGCGTACATCGCCAAGGGGGCGCTGACGCTCACGCAGGCGGGCGAGCGCGCCATTGCCAACGAGGGGGATGTGATCTGCCTGACGCACGATGTGGAGACCACCGTCTCTACCGAGCAATTTCACGCCCACCACACGGTGCACGCCGTGCTGGAATGGGAGCTGCTTGACCATGCGGGCGGTCTGCTTTTACCCTTGCTCACCCCTGCCTCGCGCGGGACAGAGGAGATCATCAAGCGGATCGACGCTTGCGTTTATCGCCCCTATCTTTATACCGGATCGCTTGCCAAAAGTGCCGGATGTTTTTTAAATATTCTTTGTGAAATTGATGCGTGCAACCGCAAAAGCGAGGCCTTTCGCCAGCCGGAGGCCTCGCTGTGGGCGGAGCGGGCGAAAAAGTATATCCACCACCATCTGAGCCGGCCGATCACGCAGGCCGAGGTGGCCGCGCATCTTGGCGTCTCACCCGGCTACCTATGCCACGTATTCAAGCGGGCAGAGGGGGTATCGCTGATCAAATACGTCAACACCGTGAAGCTACAGCATATCCACAGGCTGATCAGCCAAGGGGGCGTGCGCCTGTACGAGGCGGCCGCCGCCTACGGCTATGCCGACCCCAACTACGTCAGCTATCTTTACAAAAAGACCTTTGGCTATGATATTACCGCACACGTAACGCGCCCGGTTGATGAATAAAAGCAGAGCGCTACCATATGGCAGCGCTCTGCTTTTTCAGTCGGAAAGGCTTGCCCGATACGTGCTGGGCGACATGCCGTAGACCTTATAAAAGATCTTGGAAAAGGCCAGCACGTCGGCATAGCCGACAGAGTTGGCCACGCCGGTGATCGAGAGGCGGCTGGTGGCCAGCAGCTCGCACGCACGCTTCATGCGCAGATTGATCAGGTATTGCTGTGGAGAAACGCCCAGCTCCCTTTTGAAGATGTTAGACAGATAATGGGCGCTGACGTAGCAGGCACCGGCCACCTCGGCAATCGAGAGGCGGTGGCAATAATGCTCGTTGACGTATTGCATGGCGGCCTCTACGTGCTCATGCATCAGGCTTTTTGGGGGTTTGTGCGGCAGCTGCGCTTGATTGGCGCGGTGTGAAAGGAAATTAGGATATACAAGCACCCCTCTAAATACCGGGGAGCATCCGCATCCCCATGCCGCGGGCGGCACAGGGTGGCGTACAGCCCATCCAGCGCCTCGACCCATGGGCAAGCAAACACCGCTTGGCAGGGCTTGATGCCGGCATCGCGCAAAAGCCCCTCGGCCCCAGGGCCGCCAAAGGAGACCCACCCATACCGCAAAGGGTTCTTCGTATCCGACATATAGGTATGCCGCTGCCCAGGGCAAATGAAAAAGCCCATGCCACGCTGAATGGGGGTGCCGTTAAAACTGCCGTGGCCGCCAAGCACGTAATGGATCACGTACCTGTCGCGCACGCAGGGGCCAACCGTTTTGCCCGGCACGGTGCTTTCAAGGCCGAGTGAATATACCGTAAGCGCCTGCCCGTTTTCGGCGGGCGGGGCAGAAATCATGCTGATACCGTTCATAGATTCTTTCCTCCGATAGTGAAATTATACCATATAAAAGCACCATCTGTCAATAGACAAGACAGGTAGCGCATGGTACAATGAAAGCAAAAAACACGATAGGAGAAGAACGATGAAGCTGATTCCAAATGAGGGAACGATGGCCGGCAACTACTGGTGCTCTTGGCGCAACCAGCGGTTATTTATGCCCAACGCCTTTTTCCATATGCGCCAGTACGATCTACCAAGCCACGATATCGTGCAGCGCGAGATGCTGAGCGACGCCTTTTTGTTCGGCAAGCCGGGCGTGGTGGCCGGCTATATGCAGGACGTGCGCCGGGATATGTACGTCATGCTGGATGACGGCTGGGACGTGCCCTACCAGGGCAACTACCGCATTTTTGGCTCGCTGGAGCTAAGCGAGGAGCGCTTTCCCTACGGTGGAAGGACCCCGGCGGAGAACCTGCGCCTGCTGAACGAGCGCGTAAAGGCCCTCGGCTATGCGGGCACGGGTCTGTGGGTGCCGATGAGCTGTGTGGGCGAGAGACCCGATGCCCCGTTTGACCACCAAGCCTTTCGCGAATACTGGATCGAGCGTGCGAAGTGGCTGCACGAGGCCGGCATTGCCTACATCAAGGTAGACTGGGGCTTTCATGAAAGCGACCCCTCCTACCGCCGGGTGCTGACCGAGGTGATCAAGGAATACGCCCCCGAAATTCAGGTAGAGCACGCCACCATTGACGGCATGTTCTACAACCCCGGCTCGGATAGCAGGCTGCTCACCGAGGTGCTGAGCGTATCCGACGTGTTCCGCTGCTACGACGTGAAGTTTGAATTCAACGCGGTGACCTCGCTACGCCGTGCCTACACCATGCTGACCCTGGATTGCGAGATGCAGTATAACTGCGCCGGCATCATCAACGTAGGCGAGGAGCCCTATCTGGCGGCGGCACTGGGCTGCACCATGGGCATTATGTCACACCCCCTGCTGCGCGGCAGCGTGATCTGCATGCTGCCTGATGATATGAAAAACGGTATTTCCCGTGGGGAAACGCTGAAATCGGATTTCCACAGCTTTGACCACTATCAGCGTGCCCTGCGCTGGCAGCGCCTGGCGCCGGCCATGCCCTATCGCAAGGGCGAGACGGTAGGCAGCGATGCATGGTTAGAGGACACCTGGACCTACCGTAAGGAGCCCTACCCCTATACCAAGAGCGATTACCTGAACAAGACCATTTGCCAGAGCGCACCGCAGATCGTGGCACGCAACGCGCCGCTGCCGCAGATCAAGGACGTGGGCTGCATTTATGAAAAGCAGTACCAGCCCTACGTGGTTGCCTCGATCAACCGTGAGAGCGGCGTGTACACCATTGCCACCCTGCCCCGCACGATAGACGGCGTAATGAACTGCACCACCCCGGCGGTGGATATTGAGGCAAGCGGCCTGTCTGCTGATAAGTGCTTTGGCGTGTTTGGCGAATACAAGAGCCTGACGCTTACCTTTGATCGGTGCATCGAGGGGATGCGCCTATATGGCGGTGACCTGCTGCTGGATGACCAAGAGGAGCTCGGTGGGCGCGAGGGCGTGTGCATCGAGGGCAACCGCCTGACCCTGAGCGGCGAGCTGATCCACGCCTTAGGCCTGACGGGGGCAGCCCTGCACGACCTGGCCGACCCCGGCTGCATCTTCCGCCTGGTGTAACGCGATGGAAAAGATAACCTATCAAAGAGAGATGCCGGTCTATGCCGAGGGCGAGATCATCGTGGTCGGCGGTGGCCCGGCCGGCGTTGCGGCGGCGGTGATGGCCGCGCGGCAGAAAAAGCGCGTGATCCTTTTAGAGCAGAGCGGCACCTTGGGCGGCTCCAGCTCGCTTTGTATGGTGGCAGAGCTGATGAATTTTGACGATGGCGAGCACTTCGTTTCCCGCGGGTTCGGGCAGGAGGTGTTTGACCGGCTGGGTCTGCGCATCACCGAAAAGCGCGCGTGGTTTAACGTGCGCTACGAGGCGCTGAAGCGGGTCTATGACGATATGGTGACCGAGGCCGGTGTAGATGTGCTGTTCTACACCCGCCTGAGTGACGTGCTAAAGGAAAACGGAAGGATCAGCCACGCCATTCTTTCCGGCCCGAGCGGCCCGTGCGCCATTCAGGGGGATTTCTTTATTGACGCGACCGGCACCGGTCTCCTTTCCAGCCTGGCGGGTGCTGCCTATGCGTATGGGGATGAAGAGGGCCGAACCATGAGCGCCACCATTTGCAGCCTGTGGGGCGGAATTGATTTTTCGCGCAAGCCCCTCGACTGGCTGAACTATGAAAAGGCCTATGCAGACGGCATTTTCTCGCAGTATGACAAGGTGCTGCCCGGCATCAAGCGCAACTACCCTGAGGTGGGCGTGGGCGGCGGCAATGTGGGGCATTGCTTTGGTGTCGACGATCGCGATATTCGCAGCCTTTCCCGCGCGATGCTGGAGGGGCGGCGCATCCTTTCGGAATACGAGACCTACTATAAGGGCTACGTGCCCGGCTGCGAGAATGCCGTTTTGATCAAGAGTGCGGATTTTATCGGCATACGCGAAGGGCGCCGCGTGATCTGCGAATATACGCTGACGATGGATAGCTTTTTTAAGCAGGAGTCCTTTGATGACGAGATCGGCCGCTATTCCTACCCCGTAGACATACACCCTATGACACCGGACAAGACCGGCATGGCGGGCTTTTCTAAGGCGATCTCTCTGCGGCACGAGGACGGCGAGACCTATAGCATCCCCTACCGCTGTCTGGTACCCAAGGGGGTAGACAACCTGCTGGTAGCCGGGCGGTGCATCGGCACGGATAGAGCCATGCAGGCCTCCACACGGGTGATCCCCTGCTGCTATATCACCGGCCAGGCGGCCGGCATTGCCGCCGCGGTGTGCGTAGAAAACAACACCCCCGCGCGCCAGGCGGACGTGGCCGCCATACAAGCAAGGTTGCCAAGCTAACTAAAAAACGGACAGAGAAATAGGGCTGTACCCTAAAGGACAG
>JAZQVK010000230.1:0-10576 GCA_045631765.1 Eubacteriales bacterium | reverse complement strand
CCTTAGCCAGCTGCCGCTGAGGTAAAAAAGATGGCTGTCACTACGCTTGAGCAGATCTGCCTCGATCACGCCGGGCACTTGGTTGTCTGTCACCTCCTCGTAGCTCGCAGGGGGCGCGGCGGGCGACATATCGCCACCAGTTGGCGCATCTGAACCCTCACCTGAAAACATATCGTCCAGTATGTCGGCAAAATAAGCATCAAAATTATTATCCGCCGCGGGAGGCAAATAGGTAACGGCATTCAATTCTTGAATTAACGGATAGTATTCGCTATCCGCATACCGCGAAACGTCCGGTGCTGATTTATCATAAGGCAAAAACAGCCACAGCGCAGCAGAAGTAACCATCAAGCAAAGGCAAGCGGCCAGGGCGATATAGCGCCGCACGGCACGCCACCTTCTTTCTCCATTCCCGGGGGCAGCTTCTTCTATATAGGCATCATCGATCAGGTTCATGGATTCAACCATTTTTCTTTTTTTCATATCACAATTCCCTCCTTCTCCAAATACAGCTTCATTTCGTTTCTTGTGCGATGCAGGCCGACCTTGACGGCGCTTTCTGTCAGGTGCAGATCAAACGCGATCTCCCTGACCGTGCGCATATACCAATAGCGCTGCACAAAGATCTTACGCATCTTGGGTGTCAAAGTGCTTAAAAAACCATTGATGGCAGATTTTAATGCGATCTCGTCAGACGGCGGTGCTTCGGTTGCGGGATCGGGGATGCATTCTGCCATTTCATCAAAAATCATCTCCGTGGCAGCATGGCGCTTTTGCGCATGCTCGTACACGTAGCGATTGATAGAAATATTCCTGGTCAGCTTTCCTAAAAAGGTGGCAAGGCGTGACGGCCTATGCGGCGGGATGCTTTCCCACGCTTTCAGGTAAGCATCGTTCACGCATTCCTCTGCATCCGGCTTTGAATGCAAAATAGAAAACGCTATGGCATGACAATATTTGCCGTATTTTATTTCGGTTTCCTTGATCGCAGATTCTGAGCGCGCCCAATATAGCTCTACGATTTTTACATCATCCATCACGTCACCTCCTGTAGTTGAAAGGCCCTTCACCCTAATACACAAAATTGGAAAAGAAAGGGTTACATGGTAACAGCAAAAAAAGCGCCGTGCGGCGCTTTTTTGCTGTTGTGAAAAATGCTATTTCAGCTCGACAACGGTAACACCAAGATCCCCCTCGCCGTAGGCGCCGTTTCGATACGAGCGTACACGCGGATCGTGGTGCAGATCATTCTGCAGGGCGGTGCGAAGGGCGCCGGTTCCCTTACCGTGAATGATGCGAAGTGATTGAATACCGGCAAGAACGGCTTCATCCAAATATTTGTCTACTGCCTCCCAGGCATCGTCGCCAATCATGCCGCGAACGTCGATCTCCTGCTTAAATTCCCGTATAGGGGTGATCTCGCGCTTTTGCTTGCCGCGCTGCGAGGAGACCTGCTTTTTCTCTTGCTTCTTGGCACCAACGGGGGGATGCCCCTCCTCGATCAAGCGCAGGCGCGCGATGGGCAGCTTGGCAGAAAGAATACCGGCGCGAACGCTGACGTTTCCGGCTTTATCGGGCAATTCTTGAACGACCCCCTCTTGGCCAAAGCCCATCAAAAAGACGCGGTCGCCAACGCGCAGCGGGCGCGGCAGCTGATAATCCGGATCCGAAAAGGCATCCTCGTCTGCTGCATAGATCTCATCTGAAGTTTCTTGCATGCGGGCACGCATGGAGCGGCGCGCGTCAGCCAAATCTTTCGCAAAGCTACGGCTTTCTTGCTTTTTCTTAACGTCATCCAGCTGCTTTAATACAAAATCGCTGGTGGCGCGGGCGCTTTCTAAGATCTGCCTTGCTTTATCTTTTTGTTTCTCTATTTCCTTTTCGGAAGCATCTACCTTTTCTTGCAGCTTGCGCTCGGCGTTTTCTTTGAAGGCGGCATATTCCGCGCGCAGACGGGCGGCCTCTTGGCGGCTCTTTTCCATCTCGATGCGGCTCTGCTCTAATTTTTCTATCACATTTTCAAAGCGCTTGCTGCTGCCGGAGACCAAACGGCCGGCCGCCTCGATAATGGAAGCATCCAGCCCCAGCTTGGCGGAAATAGCAAAGGCGTTCGATTTGCCGGGGGTGCCGATGATCAGACGATAGGTCGGCCGCAGCGTCTCCACGTCAAATTCGCAAGAGGCGTTCTGTACCCCCTCGGTCTCCAGCGCATAGGCCTTCAGTTCGGCGTAATGCGTGGTGGCAGCGGTCAACGCCCCTGCTTGCTTGGTCGTTTCTAAGATGGCGTTTGCCAATGCGGCACCTTCTACCGGGTCGGTGCCGGCACCAAGCTCGTCAAACAGCACCAAGGAACGATTGCTTACTTCTTCTAAAATGGAAACAATATTGACCATATGAGCCGAGAACGTAGAAAGCGACTGCTCGATGCTCTGCTCATCTCCGATATCCACCAGGATCTCGGAAAAGACCCCCATCTTCGAGGTTTCAGCGGCGGGTATCTGCAAGCCGGCCTGCACCATCAAAGCAAACAGGCCAAGTGTCTTTAGCGACACCGTCTTGCCGCCGGTATTGGGGCCGGTAATGACAAGCGTTTGATAGTCGCCCCCCAGGCAAACGTCGATCGGTACGACCTTTTCCCTATCAAGCAAGGGATGGCGTGCACGCTTGAGCGAGACAATATGCTCCTCGGTCAGCACGGGGCGTTCGGCACGCATATGCTCGGCAAGTGAGGCGCAGGTGAAGGCAAAGGCCAGCTCGGTAATGTTCTGATAATCGCATACGATCGTAACAGAATGATCGGCGCATTGCGCAGAAAGCTCGGCTAAGATGCGGTCGATCTCCTTTTGCTCCTTATTCTCCAGCAGGCGCAGCTCGTTATTTGCCTCTACCACACCCATCGGCTCTACAAAGACCGTAGCGCCGGAGGAGGAGGTATCGTGGATCAAACCCTTGATCTCGTTACGATATTCCGCCTTTACGGGTACTACGTAGCGCCCGTCACGCGTGGTAACGATGTTTTCTTGCAGATACTTGGCATAAGCACCGCTGATATATTTTTGCAGGGTATCCTTTACGCGGTTCCCCGCCGCGCGGATCTTGCGGCGAATATCAGCCAGCTCCGGGCTTGCCTCGTCGGCGATGAAATCATCCGTGGGGATGGCGCGCAGAATGCGTGTTTCCAGCGTGCGGTTGGCAACCAGCCGGCCAAACAGCTCAGAAAGCGAGTTGTCTTCTTCTGCGCCCTTATCGCTGTGATAATCAGCCAGGCTGCGAGCGGTGGTCAACACTGCGGCGATCTGCAAAAGCTCGCGCGTAGAAAGCGTGGCGCCTTTTTCAGCACGCTCTACCGCGCCGGTAACGTCCACCACGCCGGAAAAGGGTGGGTACCCCTTTCTTGCCAGCATGCGCTTGGCATCTGCCGTCTTTTTTTGTCGCAAAACAACCGTATCAAAATCGGGGCTTGGCAAAAGCGACAGCGCACGCGCACGCGCGCCCTCGGTCAGGGCGCGCTCTGCAAGCATAGCAATAATCTTATCATATTCCAGCGCCGATAGCGCTTTTTGCGTAAACAGCATAGCTTCTCCTATGATTATGACGTGATCTCTTTATAGAAATCCAAGGATTTGAATCCTCTTTCTAATTGATTAAGTAAATATTTCTCGGCAGATTGATAAAACAGCTGCTCGTCATCTGCGTGCAGGCGGAAGGAAAACAGGCGCTCCATCGGGCAAGAAACAGCATATTGCACAGCGGCAAGCGCACCAGGGGTGAGGCGACAGATGATGCTGGCCGTTCGGCTTTCTTCCTCGGTTATAGGCTGCATAGATGCCAGGCTGCGACATTCCGGGCAAGAAAGAACGCCGTTCATGACGTCAAGATACAGCTCCCCATCCGTTTTTCCACACGTATGACAGCCGTCTAACATCGGGCAAAAGCCAAGAACGGCTGCGGCACGCATCTCGAACACCGCTTTGATCTGCGCTTGCGCAAATTTACCGTTAGCGATCGCGTACAAGGAATTCAATACTAAGCGCAAAAAATCCTTCTCGGGGGCGTTTTCTTCAACTACGTCATCTGCCACGTCACATATATACGCCGCAAGCGACATGCGTGAAAGCTCCGCGCGTAGATCAAAAAAGCTCTCGATCAGCGAGACCTCGCGCACCCAATACCGCTCCCCACGCTGATATAGCACGTAGCTGCCGTAGCAAAACAGCTGCGCCGCCGCCAGATAGCGGCTCTTTAAGGCGCGGCTGCCGTTGGCAACAGCGGTGATTTTTCCGTATTCTTCCGTAAAAAGCGTTAGCAGCTTGTCATTTTCAGAAAGATCGACCGTGCGAATAACAAGCCCCTTTACCTCAACCAGCGCGCTCACTCTTCGCGGTACCCAAAGTCATTCAGCTTAGAGAGCGTGTCGCGCCAATTGGCCTTTACCTTGACCCAAAGATCAAGGAACACCTTGATACCAAAGAATTTTTCAAGATCCTCGCGTGCATAGGTGCCTACCGTCTTTAAGGCGGCGCCGCCACGGCCAACGATGATCCCCTTGTGGGATTGCTTTTCGCAGAAGATCTCTGCCCGGATGCGCAAAATATCCTTTTCTTCCTTGAACTCCTCAATGACCACGGCAACACCGTGCGGAATCTCCTCATCCAGCGTGCGCAGCAGCTTTTCACGAATGACCTCGGCTACGATCTGGCGCTCGGTCTGGTCGGTTACCTGATCCGGCGGGAAGAACCAGGGGCTTTCATCTAAATAACGCTCACATTCTGAAAGAACGATATCAACACCCTTGCCATGCTTGGCCGAAACGGGGATCACAGCATCAAAATCAAATACCTCGGCATAGGCGGCAATGGTCTTGGCGATATGCTCGGCGTTTGTTGCATCCGTCTTGTTGATCACCAAAATAGCCGGCAGATGCATCGCACTGATCTGCTTGATCAGCTTTGCTTCTATATCCCCCACGGAATCCCGCGCTTCAACAACCAATATCACCGCATCTACCTCGCCGATGGCGCTTTCGGTTGTTTTTACCATGTAATCACCCAAGCGCGTACGTGGCTGATGCATGCCGGGGGTATCTAAAAATACATACTGATCATCCCCTACCGTATGAATACCGGTAATGCGATTGCGTGTGGTTTGCGGTTTTTTAGAAACGATGGCAACCTTTTCGCCAAGAATAGCATTCAGCAGCGTAGACTTCCCTACGTTCGGCCGGCCAACGATGGCAATAAATCCAGTTCTCTTCATAAAGTCTCTCCTACGTTATGCAGCTTGTCCTCAATTTTTGTAATAATGTCGCGCTGGCGACGGCACATATCCTCGTCATCCTCAGGTGAGCGCTCATGATCATAGCCAAGCAAATGGAGCGTGGAATGGATGGCAAGAAATGCCATCTCTCGCAGCGTGGAATGGCCTAACTCAGAAGCCTGCTGCGCCGCGCGATCTACGTTTAATACAATATCGCCAAGCGGTATGATCTCGCCCTCCACAGGATCCTCTTCGTCCTGATCAAAGATCGGAAAGGAAAGAACGTCGGTTTCGCTATCCTTGTCTCTATATTCGGCATTCAGCTCGCGAATATACGGCCCATCGCAGAAGGTGACGGAAATTTCCGCTGGCGCAAAAAATTCTTCATAGGCCAGCGCCTCTTGGATCGCTGTTCTAATCACCTCTTCTGCTTTGGGTAATACGGAAAGGTCTTCTGGCTCTTTGCCGAAATACAGCTCGCATTTCACATCTGCTTCGTTTTTTCTGCTGTTTTTTATCTTCATGATTTATCTCCCCGTTCGGTCTTGCGTGCGCGGAACGATATGCGCGCCTCGGCGGCCTCGCGTTCGTATTT
Organism: Eubacteriales bacterium; assembly: GCA_045631765.1. GTDB lineage: Bacteria > Bacillota > Clostridia > Oscillospirales > CAG-272 > UBA1740. The sequence continues at coordinate 4,725 of JAZQVK010000230.1, read as the reverse complement.
ATCGTATGCCAAGATGATCTTTTGTACCAAGCGGTGGCGCACCACATCTCGCTCGGTGAAGCTGTGAATGGCGATGCCTTCGATCCCCTTCAAGATCTTTACCGCAACGCCAAGGCCGCTTTTCTTGCCAAATGGCAGGTCGGTTTGCGAGGGGTCGCCGGTAACGACGGCCTTGGAATTGTTGCCAAGGCGCGTTAAAAACATCTTCATTTGCTCGGGGGTCGTATTCTGCGCCTCATCTAAAATGATAAAGGAATCATCCAGCGTGCGGCCGCGCATATAGGCAAGCGGCGCGATCTCGATAGCGTTTTTCTCAAGCTGGCGTGCATAATTCTCTGCCCCCAGCATCTCAAACAGCGCATCGTTAAGCGGGCGCAGATACGGGTCGATCTTGTTTTGCAGGTCTCCCGGCAAAAAGCCCAGCTTTTCGCCAGCCTCTACAGCAGGGCGCGTTAATACAATACGGCTGATCTGCTTGGCGCGCAAGGCATCCACCGCCATGGCAACGGCAAGAAATGTCTTGCCCGTACCGGCAGGCCCTACGCCAAGGATCACGGTATTCTTTTTGATTGCCTCTACATATTTCTTTTGCCCTACCGTGCGCGGCTTGATCGGCTTACCGCGCGTGGTGATGCAGATTACGTCATCCTCTAACGAATCCAGCTCATCCTCTGCGCCGTCTGCCACCATTGCGATCACGTAATCGACGCTTTGGTCGCTCAAGGCACCACCGGCATCGGCCATACGCTTTAAGTAATTCAAAACGCGCGCTGCGCGGTCGACCTGCTCCTTGCTTTCGCCCTCGATCAACAAGGCATCCCCCGTGCTGTTATCCGGGTGGCGATTTGCAATACGAACGGCAAACCGCTCCTCGATTCGTTTTACGTTCTCATCACACGTGCCAAACACAATGGCCGTTAATTGTTCTGAATCCATCAGCACCAGCTGCTGTGCCATATATTGATATCCTTCCTCCGCTACCGTGCGGCTTCAAATTCTTTTCTTTCTGCAAGGTTGATCAGGCATTCGGCCTCGCAACGCAGTATATACGCTTCCTCTGTAAATTCACCGTACGTTTTTTTGTGCAGCAGCTCACCATCTGAAAGTGCCTGCGTTAGCTGCTGCTGCATTCTGCGATATGCTAAGGCAACGATCGCCTCGCTGCTAAGCAAGCCCTCGTGCTGCCTTGGCCAGACCGCCACCGTTCGTGCATAGCCAAACGGCAACGGCGTGTCTATACCGAGATATAACCATTCTCTTTCATATATTGTATCATAAGTTGGGGGTAAATTTCCAGTATTCGCGTAAATATTTATGCTTTTTCCCCACAAAATTAACGAAAATTGAAGAGGCGCTTGTACTACGCCGTTGATTTTCGGCTCACGAAGCGGTATCGTTACAGAAAATTCTCGTTTCACGCGGCCATAGATCTCGCCCTGCGCGGGTAAAACACGGCTCCCCTCGCTCCCTTCTTCAATGCCGCTTACCAACAGCTGGCCTTTTTTTACCACCTGCCCCGGCTTGACCATAACCGTTCCGTGCTTCACGGCCAGTGACTCGATGACGGCATCATCTGTGGCGATCAAATTGCATGGATCAGGCAGCTGCTCGATGTTTTCTTCTGCTTTTCGCTCTATAACCTGCACGTACGCAACGTTACCACGCATATGGATGCTAACGTAGGATAGTTTTTCGGAATGAAGCAGTACGTCTTCTGCAATGGCGCGATCTTCTATGGCGGAAAGTGGCCGGCCGATCGTTAATCCTGCTTGCTGCAGTTCCTCGGTTATTTGCTTGTCAGAGAGAAATTCATTACCGGTGATGCGAATGTCCCACAAACGATTGGTGGAAAGCCAAAAAAGCCCAACGGCAAGCAACGCCCCTAGCAGCAGACCGGCGCGACGGCGATGACGAAGCAACACAGGCAACAAACCGACCTCTGTAACGACGGCTTCATCAACAAAGGGATGATATTCACGCTGCAAGGCCTGCCATAGAGATGCTGAAAGGTCAAACGATATGCTGCCCTTCGCTATGTGACGTATTTTACAAGAAATGCGTTTGTCACGCAAGGCGTTCCACACCGCTTCGTAATAACAAGCCGGAAGAAGGATGCGAACACGCTTGATGTGCTTCAGCCAAGCAGCTCTCATGCCGCACCGCCGTTGCAAAAGGAAAGAGAGAGTATTTCCCCGGTAATACAAACCGCACCGCTTGCGTAGCTCGTGCAGGAAAGCTCACGGCCGCGGATCTCAAGTCGCCCTCCAGCGATCGAAAAAATCATCTCTTCGGTGCCGTACAGCAAAATGTGAAGCACCCCCTCGGCAACGATAGATCGAATACCGCCTTTTTTTGTAATTTCAATTCGCTCACTTTCGCCAATCGGCATGCCGCTGTGATCGCCAAGCCATTGACGACGTTTTTTACGAAGCTTCATAAAAAGCACCTCTCTTTCATATAGTTCCCTATACTATATGAAGGTTGGTGACAGAAAATGACGCACACGAATACAAGGCAACGGCGCGTAACAGGTTCGCTTTTTTATTGCTTATTACTGCTCTTGGCGTTCCCTGTTCTTCTATACTTTTCGCAGCGGATCACGCAAGGGGTGCAAGACGCGCTTCTTTTATGTGCGCGTGTGATCATTCCCTCCCTGTTTCCGTTTATGATATTATCCGAGTGGCTTACTTGTCTATTAGCAGACAACACAATAAAAGCACAGAAAAAACGCAATATCGATGCCATCTGCCGTAAAACATTCGGCGTTTCTTTGGTTGGCATGCTACCGTTTGCCATGGGGGCCTTATGTGGATTTCCGCTTGGTGTTCGTTGCGCGGTAGATCTGTATCGCCGCGGCAGACTAACGGCAACAGAAACAGAACAGGCGATCTCCTTTTCTAACAACACCGGCCCTGCGTTTCTGATTGCCGGCGTGGGGCACGGTCTTTTTAAGGATAAGCGCATAGGTCTATGGCTCTATGTTCTGCAAATTGCTTGTGCTTTATTAAGCGGTTTTCTTTTGCACAAACTACTTCCCGATTCAAAAAGAAGGCTTACACCACTTACGACTTCCGCTACAACAACAGATACCAGTTTAGCGACCATTATCAAAAAAAGTACGTTTTCTATGTTGTCAGTTTGCGGCATGATCGTAGCGTTTTCCATACCGATGTCGTTTGCACCGGTTTTGTTAAAGAATCCCGTTCTGCTTTCGTTTTTTTGCTCTTTTTTAGAGGTGGGGGGCGCTTCGGCCTTGGCCGCAAGGCTATATGTCAGCACGCCGGTGGCGGCCATGCTGGCGCTGACAAACGCGGTATGCTTTGGCGGACTTTCCGTGCATTTACAAGCCGCTTTGTTTACAAGAGAAGCCGGCCTCTCTTTACGCCGACACATGCTTGGCAAGCTGCTGCAAGCAACCATTGCTTGTCTTGCTTTGGCGATCTGCCTGATTATAACATAAGAAACCCGGCAAAAACGCCGGGTTTCTTTGATATAGGGTCAGAGCAATTGATAGGCTTGACCTGCTACCGTATCCATTTCGATCAGCTTTTCGCCAAAGCGAACGGAAAGCTTCTTTCCAAGCGTGGAACGAACAGAAAGAGACGTAATTGCCCCATCCTGCCAAGAAGCATCAAACACAAAGCCGCCGCGGGCGCGGAAGCCGCGGAAGGAGCCGCTCTTCCAAGCGGCCGGGAGTGCCGGCAGGATGGAAATAACCTTTTCATGGCTTTGGATCAGCATCTCCGCAATGCCGGCAGCGCCGCCATAGTTACCATCAATTTGGAAGAATACGGTAGGATGGTGGTCAAAGAGATTGCGATAAGTGCCCTTTGCAAACAAACGGCAAAGCATTTCATATGCCTGCTCGCCAGAAAGCAATCGCGCAAAGAAGGAAACGATCCATGCGCAGCTCCAGCCGGTGTGGCCGCCACCATTTTCCAGCCTACGTTGCAGCGAAACACGCGCCGCCTCAAACAGGTCGGGCGTTGCTTCTTTCGTAATCAGCGCTGCCGGATGCAAGCCGTAGAGGTGAGACATGTGACGGTGACCCGGCTCCGGCTCAACGTAATCCTCTTGCCATTCCATGATCTGCCCATACTTGCCGATGCGAATGGGCGGCAGCTTGGCACGTGCGGCACGGCACTTCTCTGCCAGATCGGCATCCCGTGAAAGGATCTCTGCGCAGGCAATGGTGTTATCAAAAAGTTCGGCAACAATGGAGTTATCCATGGTTGGGCCGGCGCACATGGATAAAATCTCGCCGCTTGCAGGATCAATATAATGATTCTCCGGCGAGTTGGAGGGGGCTGTTACCAGATAGCCGGTACTCGGGTCGGTAACCAAAAAATCAAGGAAGAATGTAGCACTATCACGAATAAGCGGATAATACTTGGCAAGGAACTCCTTGTCGCCCGTATACAAATAGTGCTCATATATATCGCGGCAGCACCAAGCGCCGGCACAGGCAAAGGCGCCCCAGGAGGGGTGATTACCGGGCGCTGTAAAGCCCCAGGCGTTGGCAATGGTGTGTGCCACCCAGCCATCACAGCCGTATTGAATACGGGCGGTCTTTTTACCGTACTCGGCCAGATCCTCGATGTAGTGGAAGTAGGGCTCCATATATTCGGTAAGACCGGCGACCTCGGCGTGCCAATACATCATTTGCAGATTGATATTGATATGGAAATCAGCACTCCAAGGTGGTGCAAAGTCCTTTACCCATAT
>JAZQVK010000229.1:0-2264 GCA_045631765.1 Eubacteriales bacterium | reverse complement strand
CGGCTTTTTCTATCCTTTTTCAGTTCTTCAAGCTATGGATCGGTGCCGGGATGCGGCCGCCGCGGGCGATGAATTTCGCGCAGGAATTGGTATTGAGCGGGATGACGGGCGCGTGGCCTAACAGGCCGCCGAAGTCCAGCTCCTCGCCGATCTTCTTGCCGATCGCGGGGATCACGCGCACAGCGGTGGTCTTGGTATTGGCCACGCCGATGGAGATCTCGTCCGCGATGATACCCGAGATGACCTCGGCCGGGGTATCACCCGGGATGACGATCATATCAAGGCCGACCGAGCAGACGGCCGTCATGGCCTCCAGCTTCTCGATCGAGAGCGCGCCGCACTTGACCGCGTCGATCATGCCGGCATCCTCAGAGACCGGGATAAAGGCGCCCGAGAGGCCGCCCACGTGAGACGAGGCCATGACGCCGCCCTTCTTGACGGCATCGTTGAGCAGCGCCAGCGCGGCGGTGGTGCCGTGCGCGCCGCAGCGCTCCAGCCCCATTTCCTCTAAGATATGCGCGACCGAGTCGCCGATGGCGGGAGTAGGCGCCAGCGAGAGGTCGATAATGCCAAAGGGCACGCCCAGGCGCTTAGATGCCTCGCTTGCCACCAGCTGGCCAACGCGCGTGATCTTGAAGGCGGTCTTTTTCACGGTATCGGCCAGGGTCGAGAAATCGCAATCCCCTGCCCGCTTGATGGCCGAGCTGACTACACCGGGGCCGGAAACGCCCACGTTGATCACGGCATCCGGCTCGCCAACGCCGTGGAAGGCACCGGCCATGAAGGGGTTATCCTCCGGCACGTTGGCAAACACGACCAGCTTGGCGCAGCCGATGGACTGGCGATCGGCCGTCCGCTCGGCGGCCTTGAGCACCGTTTCGCCCATCAGGCGCACGGCATCCATATTGATGCCGGCCTTGGTGGTGGCCACGTTGACCGAGGAGCAGACGTAATCGGTCACGGCCAGTGCCTCCGGGATAGCGGCGATCAGCTTCTCGTCTGCCGCCGTCATGCCCTTGTGTACCAGGGCGGAAAAGCCGCCGATGAAGTTGATGCCCAGCGTTTTGGCTGCCCTATCCAGCGTTTTGGCCAGCGTAACGAAGCCCTCCGGGCTCTTGACAGAGCCGCCGACCAGCGAGATGGGGGTGACCGAGACGCGCTTATTCACGATCGGAATGCCGTAGTCCTTTTCGATCTCCTCGCCTACGGTGACCAGGCGCTCGGCACGGCGGGTGATCTTATCATAGATGCGGTCAGCGAGCTTTTTTTCGTCCTCACACACGCAGTCGAGCAGCGAAATGCCCATGGTGATGGTGCGGATGTCGAGGTTCTCCTGCCGGATCATGTTGATGGTTTCTAAGATATCAGCTGTGTTTAACATGGCGCCACCTCAGATGCGGTGCATGCTGTTGAAGATGTCTTCGTGCATGGCGTGGATCTGCAAGCCCTCGCCCTCGCCAAGCGCGGCAAGGCGGTCGGAAAATTCGGAAAACTTGATGGTCAGGCCGTCGATCTCAGCCAGCATGATCATGGCGAAGTATTCGTCCAGTACGCTTTGCGAGATGTCACGGATGTTGACGCCGTAATCCGCGCACACGGCGCTGACCTTGGCGATGATGCCGACCGTGTCACGGCCGGTAACGGTGATAACTGCTTTCATGGGGAGTCCTCCTTTGGGTTTTTTATTGAATTGGAAGGGGACGTAAGGAAACTTTTTGAAAAAAGTTTCCTTAGACCTTCAAAAACTTTTTTGGGAAAAGGATATGGTGCCCGCAGGCAATTCGTAGGGGCCGACGTCCCCGACGGCCCGCAAGAGGTTGGACGAACGCTATGGCCGCGGTTTTTCGGGTGGTTGCCATATTCGGTGCCACGCCGATGCAGGTTAATGAGGGACTGCCTACCACAGCCCGGTTCTCTGAACGGCGTAACCGCGTGGAACCTGCTTGCTATCGCAAGCGAGCACCGGGGCGGATGTTACAAAGCCTCCCTCCGGGAGGGAGGTGGCATTTTGCCGCAGGCAAAATGACGGAAGGAGTACCGGGTAGGAGAGTTTACAGAAAGAAAAAGAATGTTCCTAAGAATAAATTTCCCTATAAGTATTCTCTTTCCGGTTGATATGCTTTATAAAACAAAGCAAGAATAGAGTTTATCTCTTTGCTTATTGTCACTACCCGTTACTCCCTCAGTCACTTCGCTCCGCTTCGTGACAGCTCCCTCCCGGAGGGAGCCTATTTCGCCTGGCGGCGAAAAGAATGAATAAGGTG
>JAZQVK010000228.1:0-9200 GCA_045631765.1 Eubacteriales bacterium | reverse complement strand
ACTCACAAGTGAGTTGGTCTTTTTTCTGTGTGTTCTGATCTTAATAGATGCTACGATTATTTCCAATGTCCAAGTTCTTCGCGTCGCCCCTGTTCAATTCTTTCTTTTTGTAGCTGTTTTTGTCTAAGTTTTTCCTTCTTTACATCTTGTATCGTTTCATATATGCTATGAATAACGAAAATCGCTTGTGGAACAAGCAACACTAAAAGCGTCCAAAGAGTTTGCAACCAACTTGAAGCAAAAAAAGCAATAGGAAGGTAAAATGGTATTACAGCACAATACACCAACAACATCCAGCGAAAATTTTTCTCATATTCTTCAGTAAAAGTATAGTCTTTATCTGACGAGAAAATAAAACCGTGATATTTCCTAATTATAAGGAAATTGCCTTTGTGTTTAAAGATACAAGAAAGTATACCATTGATAATCATAAGCGACATTACAGCAATCGGCGGAAGAGTATATTGTGAAAGTACAACAGATTTCCGAAAGCAAAGGACAGGAATTAAATTTATAATTAAAAGGGCAAGCGTAATATGAAAAATGTGGGAATATTTCAATTTATATTTCATTTTAGCCGCCCTCTCTTTATTAATTTTTCCATAAAGATACCTGTAATAATCTTCTAACAGCTTTTTGCAAGAAAAGCTTTTGAAAATTATTTGGTAGGTTTATTATAACATGTTTTTGTTGAAATGTAAAGTATCTTTTGCAGGGCGGTGTCTTGCTGCCGCCGTCTATCTGGCACTAGGGTAACTCCGCTTCGCTCTGTGATTCGCACGCTCTCCGCCTGACAAGCGAGCTTGTCGATCTTCGAGCGGCGAATGCGAACCTAATCGCCCGCATGGGTACTGTGAAACGGGGCACCCGGTGGCGGGCGAGCAAGGCGCGAAGCGCCGGTGCCGCGGACAAGAAAAAGGGCTCACCGGATGGTGTTCCCTTTTTCTTGTGTTTGGCGACCGAAATAGATGACATTTTTGTTATATCATTTCCATTTTCCCATGGATTCACGACGTTCTTGCTCTTTTCTATCTGCCTCATCCTTGATGCGAGCCTTCTTTTTGTCTTGCGCATTTTTAATTATGCGAGGGACCAGCACCAACGCAAACGTCAACACAATTCTCAACATCGTCACAGAAAGCGCCGAAGAAAGTGCTGTGTAAAAGTTTTTAGCAAAAAACGCAAGCGGTATATAAAACGGAATGGACGCACAGAAGATAAATGCAGAAAGCGCAAATTCCTTCTTGTATTCATCGTTATCTGTATCGGGATTCTCTTCTAGCGAACGCAAAAAAGTAATAAATAATTTATTCTTTCCCAATAAGAAAGCATTGCCATGCTCCTTATTTAAAAAGGCAATAATAGCCCAAACAACAGAACAAACACCAAATGCCAATGCTGGAGCAGAATTGATTGAAATTGCGGCATTTTCATTAAAGATTACAGGAAAAACACAGGCAATTAAAATTGCAATGGAAAAGAAAATAAACATAAGCTTTTTGATTTTCATGTTTACACCACCTTTATGTGTTTAGTATATCAATTCCTTTATTTGATTTTTTAAGGTAGGAATTGATTGAATTCGCTACGCTCATTATAGCATAAAATCGGGGAGATTGCAAGTGAAATATTCGGCTTGCGACGAATGTGAGATACTACGAAAAAGATATTTTTATGTTTTGCATTAAAGTTTCGAACTCCTACGGCTTTTGATGGCATATCATTTTTCGGACTTTTTACAAGATGCTTTGCTTTTAATGAAATCCCTGATAGGCTTAAATGAAAAAACAAACGCAATAACCGTCATAACAAGTACCATAGGAAGCCAAGATCGGTAATATTCAATATTCAAAGCATGGTGAATCGAAAGCTGAGGTGTTCCGTCGCACCCTTCGTCAAAAAACAAGGCGATAAATAGAGCAAAAAAGCACGCAAGCGGAACGATACCTGTCATCAAATAATCAAATTTTTTGTTTGTTAATGATAGGTTTCCCAGAAATGCGGTAGTTACGAAGAAAAGCACAAACAAAAAAACGGCTAAAATGTTTGAATTTATGATATCTATTTCGTCCAATAAAGTAAAAATTCCAAAAATAATGGGAAACAAAATAAATGGACTTGCATAGTATATTATTTTTTTCATATATACCGCCTTTCGTTATCATTTTTGCCTGCTATCAAGCCACCTGTAATAATCCTCTAACAGCTTTTTGCAAAAAAAGTTTTTGAAAATTATTTGTTGAGAGTATTATAACATAAAAATCTTTGTTTGTAAATAGTGATGTATCGGCTGCGCCGAAATGGTGTAGTGCTATCGCACAGTGATGTATTGCTCCTTCGCCGCAAAGTGATGTGATGTTTGCCCACTACGCCGCAAGGCGAAACATCACTCACGCAGTGAACATCACTGACGAAGTCAACATCACTTGCCCGCAAGGGCAAACATCGTTGAAAAAAGACCAACTCACAAGTGAGTTGGTCTTTTTTCTGGCTGCGGCACTAGGATTCGAACCTAGGGATGACGGAGTCAGAGTCCGTTGCCTTACCGCTTGGCGATGCCGCAATACGCTGTTTTTCACAGCGTTATAGATTATACCAAAGATGTTGGCGTTTGTCAAGGGGGTTCTTGCATTTTTTTCAAAATGTTGGCTATTTTTCTTTCTTTAGCCGGAAGAAGAGGCGCGCAAGCGCCTTGCCATTCCACGGAAAGAGGGGGTAAAGATAGCCGTAGCGGCCGTCTAAGGTCTTGTTGGTTAGCAGCAGCAGCGGCAAAAGCAGCAGCCCGGCAATAAAGCCCCATACGCCAAGGAGTGCCGTCAGCAGCAGAATGACGATCCGCAGGAACTTAAAGGCGTAGCCCAGCTCGTGATTCTGCTGGGTGAAGCTGGCAATGGCCACGAAGGCCATATAAAGGATCGCCTCTGGCGAGAGCCAGCCGACCTCAACGGCAAAATCGCTCAGGATCAGACCGCCGATGATGCTCAGCGACCCGGAAAGCATATCCGGCGTGTTCATCGAGGCCAGGCGCAGGCCGTCGATCGCGATCTCGGCCAAGAGTAGCTGCAAGAGGATGGGCACCGCCGGTGGCTCGGATGGCAGGATAAACAGCAGCCCGGGCGGCAGCCAGGCCGGGTGTGAGATCAAGAGATACCACAGCGGCGTGATGATCAGCGACAGCCAAAAGACCATATGCCGCACCACGCGCAGATAGCAGCCGGTCAGCGGCGGGAAATAATAGTCGTCCGTCTCCTGCATAAAGTCAAAGATCGAGGTGGGCAGCACCATCACCTGCGGCGCCGTATCACAGATCACCAGCACGCGCCCTTCAAGCAGCTCGGCAGCGGCGGCATCCGGCCGCTCGGTGGTGCGCACCTTGGGAAAGGGGTTGAACCAGCGGCGGCGGATCAGCGTTTCAGTCAGGCTCTCGGTGCCCATGGTCAGCGCGGTGGGGGCGATCTCCGCAAGGCGCTTTTCCAGCTTTTGCACGTAGGCCATGTCTGCCCGATCCTTCATATAGCAGATCACCACGTCGGTCTTGGTGGGGCCGCCTATGGTCAGGTACTGCATGGTCAGCGCCTCATCCCGCACGCGGCGGCGGATGAGCGCGGTGTTAAAGACCAGCGTTTCTACAAAACCATCCCGCGCGCCCTGCATCACGCGGTCGTTTTCCGGCTCCTGCGTTTCGCGCGCCGGGTAGGTGCGTGCATCGATCACGATGGCCTCGGCACCAAAGGTGCTGCCAAGCAGCAGCACCGCACCCGAAAGCACCATCATGGCCAGGTGATCAGAGTCGGGTGAGCGGTCTACCTCCACGTACGGCACGTGCGCATCGGCAAAGCGGCGGCAGGGGTAGGGATCGTCACCGCACATATCCGAGAGACCAATGAAATACTGCATCAACCGCTGCATCACGGTATCCTTGACAAAGCCGTCGATATAAAACAGCGTCATTTCATCCCGCCCGATGATCAAGCGGCGCTCGATCATATCAAAATTCTCAGCCACGCGCAGGCGTGCGCGAAAGGCCGCTACGTTTTCCCCGTAATCGGCGCTGATCCTGTTCAAGCCACCACATCCTTTCTCTGCTATTCTTACCCAAACAGGGAAAAACATACAGGGCAGGCGCAAGTTCACAATTAGTTCATTGATTTTTGTCGGATACATCCGTATAATTAATAGGTAATTTGTTATTAAGAGGGTAGATGAGCAAGGAATAACGAGTGCTTGCGCCTGTTTTTGACCGCGTGCGCGCGAATCTGTTGGAGGAACAATATGGAAAAAAAGATCAAGCTTTCCAGATACATCAAGCCCTACCGTGGCCTGGCGGTGGTCTCGCCGCTGCTGATGATTGGCGAGGTGGCGGCCGACCTGTGCCTGCCGTACCTGATGTCCTTTATTGTGGATTTCGGCATCTGCGGTAAGGATATTGCTACGTCCCCCTTGGCGCTTTCGATCATGCGCCTCTTTTACGGGGATGGCTTTGGCAGCTTTGATATCGTCGTCACCTTTGGCCTGCTGATGCTGGGCATCACGCTGGTGGGCGGCTTTTTCGGCACCTTCTGCGCTTATACCGCCGCGCGTGCGGCGCAGGGCTTTGGGCATGATTTGCGGTGTGATGCCTACCGCCACGTGATGTCGCTTTCTATCGAGCAGACAGACCAATTTACCACCGGCTCGCTTGTCACCCGTATGACGAACGATATTGCCATGGTGGTAGAATTCGTGGAGATGTTGATCCGTATGTTCGTGCGCTCGCCCATGTTCCTCGTGGGCGGCACCATCATGCTGCTTTCACTGCAGGTACGCTTTGGCACGGTGCTGCTTTGCTCGGTGCCGATCCTGGCCGTCACGCTGCTTGTGGTGCTGCGCCGCGCCATTCCGCTTTACGGCGTGGTGCAAAAGAGGCTTGACCGTGTGAATGCCGTGGTGCAGGAAAACGTAAGCGGTGCGCGCGTGGTCAAGGCCTACACGCGCGAGGATTACGAGGCCGGGCGCTTTTCGGTTGCCAACCGAGAGCTGCGTGACGTAAACTACCGCGTGCTGCGCCTGATGGCCGTGGTGCATCCCGTGCTCAGCATTTTGATGAACTTCTCGGTCATTGCCATCATCTACCTGGGCGGCACCGCCCTGGCCAACGGGGTAGACGGTATGAGCACCGGCACCGTGATGGCCGGTATCACCTACGTCACGCAGGTGGTCATGTCCTTGATGATGGTGACCATGATGTTTAATTCGGTATCCCGTGCGGCGGCCTCCTCTGCCCGTATCCGTGAGGTGCTGGCGGCCGAGCCGGTGATCAAGAGCGGCGAACAGACCGAGGGCGAGAGCGATATTGCCGTTTCCTTCCGCGCGGTCTCCTTCCGCTATCCCGGTACGGTCGGCCGCCCGGTTTTGCAGGATATCAACCTGGATATCCGCCGGGGCGAGACGCTGGCCATCATTGGCGAGACCGGCTGCGGCAAAAGCTCGCTGATCAACCTCATCCCCCGCTTTTATGACGCGACAGAGGGCGAGGTACTGGTAAACGGCGTATCGGTCAAGGAATACGATACCGCCGCCCTGCGGCAAAAGATCGGCCTGGTGGCACAGAAGAGCGAGCTCTTTTCGGGCAGCATTGCCGATAATATTCGCTGGGGCGACCCAGAGGCAGACGACGAGGCCGTGCGCCGCGCAGCGCGCGTCGCGCAGGCAGATTCCTATATCACCTCCTTTGCCGAGGGCTACGATACCCCGGTGGCAGAGAAGGGCGCCTCGCTTTCCGGCGGGCAGAAGCAGCGCCTGTCGATCGCCCGTGCGGTGGCGCGGCGGCCGGAAATTATGATCTTAGACGATGCTACCTCCGCCCTTGACCTCTCTACCGAGGCGGCGCTTCGCCGCGCCCTGCGCGAGGAGCTGAAGGATACCACCGTGATCATGATCGCGCAGCGCATTGCCTCGGTGCGCGAGGCAGACCGCATTGCGGTGATCGAGGATGGCACCATTCGCCATTGTGCCCCGCATGACGAGCTGCTGAGGATCAGCGAGACCTATCGTGATATCTACGCTTCACAAAGCGGAAGGGAGGAGCGCCATGAATAATCAGCCAAGACGTGCAAGCGGCGCTACCCCGCCGCAGATCGAGCTGCGGCCGGGTGGCCGTGGCCCGGGCGGCCCCATGGGCGCCCGCCTACGGGCAGAGAAGCCCAAGAATGCCAAAAAGACGCTTCTGCGCCTCTTGTCCTACATCGGCCGCAGCCGTTTGATTCTGCTGGCGCTCTTGCTGCTGATGGTGGCGGTAACGGTGGTCGAGCTGTTTGGCCCCCGCCTACAGCAAGAGGCCATTGATGCCATCACCATTGACGAGGGGCACCTTGCCGTAGATATCCCCACCATGCTTTCCTGCCTTGGCACCATGCTGGTCTTGTTTGCCTGCACCGCCCTGCTTTCCTATGGGCAGGGGCTGCTTTCGGCCAAGCTCTCGCAGGATACCATTTACAGCATGCGTAACGATCTTTTCCGTCATATGGTGCGCCTGCCGATCTCGTATACCGATCGCCACCGCCACGGCGACCTGATGTCCCGCATGACCAACGACGTAGAAAACGTCTCCAATGCCATTGCGCAGTCGATCACCACCATGCTTTCCGCCCTGCTGACCATCATTGGCGCCGTGGTGATGATGCTGCTCTACAGCCCCTTGATGACGCTGATCGCCTTTCTCACCATTCCGCTGACCATGCTGGTCTCTACCTTCCTTGCCAAGTTTACCCGCCGCTATTTCGTGGCACAGCAAAAGCTGCTTGGCTCCCTCAACGGCCAGGTAGAGGAGACCGTGACCGCCTACAACACCGTCGTCGCCTACGGTAAGGAGGAGGCCTCGGTCAATACCTTTGCCAAAACCAGCGATGGGCTGCGCGCGGCCTCGATCAAGGCGCGCGTATTCGGCTCGGTCATGGGGCCGGTGATGAACTTTATCGGCAACCTGCAATACGTGCTGATTGCCGGCTGCGGCGGCTTTCTGATGCTTTCCGGCATGGGGGGCATGACGGTGGGTAAGATCCAGGCCATACTACAGTATTCTAAAAAATTCTCCCATCCGATCAACCAGGTGGCCAACCAGTATTCCGCGATTATGACGGCGCTTGCCGGTGCCGAGCGTATTTTCGAGATCATGGATGCCGCCGCCGAGATCGACGAGGGCAAGGAAACGCTTGCCGTTTCGGATATCCGGGGCGAGATCACCTTTGAGAATATCCGCTTCTCCTACGTACCGGGCGAGGAGGTGCTGCGCGGCTTTGACCTGACCGTCAAGCCGGGGCAAAAGATCGCCATCGTTGGTGCCACCGGCTCCGGCAAGACCACGGTGGTCAACCTGCTGATGCGCTTTTACGAGCCGGATAGCGGGCGCATCCTGTTAGACGGCACGCCCATTACGGCACTGCCGAAGGACACGCTGCGCCACGCCATTTCGATCGTTCTTCAGGATACGGTGCTCTTTTCGGATACCATTGAAAACAACATCCTCTATGGGCGAGAAAGCGCCACGGCGGAGGAGGTGCGCCGTGCCGCCGCGCACGCGCATGCGGCCGGCTTTATCGAGCGCCTGCCGGAGGGCTATGACACCCCCCTGACCGAGGCGGGAGAAAACCTTTCGCAGGGGCAGCGCCAGCTGCTGGCCATTGCCCGCGCCGTGCTGGCCGACCCGAAGATCTTGATCTTAGACGAGGCTACCTCCTCGGTCGATACCCGTACCGAAATGCACATCCAGCAGGCCATGCTGGGGCTGATGAAGAACCGCACCAGCCTGATCATCGCGCACCGCCTTTCCACCATTCGGGATGCTGATTGCATCATCGTGGTCAAGGGCGGCGTGATTGCCGAGGCCGGGGATCACGAAACGCTGCTTGCCGCCGGCGGCGAGTACAGCAAGCTTTACAGGAACCAGTTTGCCGGCATTGCTACATAAAACAGATAAACCCGAGCGTTTCGGAGAAACGCGCGGGTTTATCTGTTTTGCTTGTTTGTCCGACCAAGCAGGTAATCGAGGGAAACATTAAAATAATCAGCAAGTTTGATCAGAGTTTCGTAATCGGCCTCTCGTTCCCTTGTTTCGTAACGACTGATGGTGTTTTGGTTCATATTCAAATCAAGTGCGAGCTTGAGTTGCGATATTTTTCGCTCTTTTCGCAGTTGTTTCAACCGAAATTCCATTTTTTCACCTTTTTTTGAAAATCTCTTGACAAGATTATACCATTGTGGTATAATCATATCATCCCGATTTGGTATAAAACGGGGAGGAGATATGGAAAGTAAAGTAGAGCGTAAAATCTGTGGGACATGTATTTTTTGGAACGGTAGTAGAGAGCTGTTGCAAAATAAGCGCAAAGTGGCAATTTTAGATGAATATGGTACTTGTGCATGTCCTGTAAGTTCAAAGCATGGAGAAATAAGGAAAAAAGATGCACAATGTAAAGTATATGAGAATTTATTGGAGGATCAAATGAGGTAACTACCATGAAAAAAGTTTCTATATTGTGTTTGTTTATAATAATTAGTATTGCGCTTTCGTCATGCAACTTATTCTGCGCCCACTCTTGGACTGATGCAACTTGCAGTGCTCCAAAAACCTGTATCCTTTGTTCGAAAACAAAGGGGGCGCCTTCGCCGCATGCACACAATTGGAAAGAGGCTACTTGTCAATCCCCTAAAACTTGCACTGATTGCGGAAAAATCGAAGGCAAGGTGCTGGAAAACCATACGTTTAAGGGGGGTACGTGCATATATTGTAATGCTGTTCAGTTAAATTTGACCAATTATAAGAATTATATAGACTACCATGCCAGCGCATCCGCGGAAGGAAGGCTATCCTCGTATAGTAGCTATTATTATACCAGTGCAAAATGTGCATTTGAAGTAACGGGTAATTCGCACTACAGATATAAAGATGTTGAAATCGTTGTTAATTTTTTGGGTTATGATCGGGAAGGATATGTACAATATCTCGGTCATATAATAGATCCAGTCAAGTTTGAAAAAGCTACCCCGTATAGCACAGGGAAATGTTATGTTAATTTGAATTACGCCGGGAATGGTAGTGATACTTGTACAATAAGGGTGAATCCTGACGATTATGCAAGCAGTAGCGATATAAAAACTCGAACAGTATTTGAAGTAGTAAGTATTAGCGGAATAGTTGAAGAGTATTAGTTATAATTGATGCG
>JAZQVK010000227.1:0-3641 GCA_045631765.1 Eubacteriales bacterium | reverse complement strand
GACCCAAGGAGTTGTGTTCTTCTCTTGTCTTCCTAAGACCGCTTGGCCTCCGACTTTGCTGCTGGCCTTTGGCACAATTTTTTCACTTTGTGCCTGCCCTGCCCCCGGCTCTACACCGTCAACACCGCCAAGTGAGGATGACCCGCCGAAGGACGACCCCCGCACAGGCGAAGGCGGTAGCGCCAATATGCCATAACCGACACAGGGCCCCCCGAGGAGTCTAAAACAGCCTCCAATCCAAAGCCGGCGATCCACATTCACGGCGCGATGAACATTGAGATCTCTGATAACAAATATTCGCAAGAGGACTGGGTAGTGGACGATTACATCCATGCTGAAAAGCACAAGAACATCTTCGGTACAGACGTAACGATCAAGGGTATCCCACTTATCCCAGATGACTAATCGTAAGAAAAGCACAGCGGCGCCTGCAAAGCAGGCGACGCATTCTTTTGCAAAATTGACTTGACAGGCGTAAAAGAATGTGCTAAAATATATGGGTACGCGGGTATGGCGGAATTGGCAGACGCGCCGGATTTAGGTTCCGGTGAGCAATCGTGCAGGTTCAACTCCTGTTACCCGTACCAAACAAAAAGGATGCTCTTTTGAGCATCTTTTTGTTTTTTGTTGGTAGGGTGACGGGAATTGAACGAGCGCGGAAGTGAATGACAGCCCCATGGGCTGTCAGAGCCGAGCGTGACCGAAGGGCGGAGCAAAGCCGAAATCCCCCTCGGCTTTGTGTCGCCGCCCTGAGCCAACTCCTGTTACCCGTACCAGAAAAACCGACAAGCTTTGGCTTTTCGTTTTTTCTTTTAGTCTTCACCCTTCACAGCGTCAGGAAACAGATCACGCACGGGATAATAGGCATACCCCATATACTCATCGCCAGCGGTTCTGCCGTTGTACCAAAGCATCCACTTCTCTTCCTGCTCGTTCCAAAGGACGGTTGGCTTATAGGTAGCATCGCTATCCCAGGCTCCCGCAGTTGGCTCAACAAGCGGATTAAGGGTTGACCGCTCCCAGCCTGTAATGCCGTTTTTACTTTTTGCTACGCATATGCGTGCCGTATCAATATCCTCGTAGCCTATGTAAAACATCAAGTACCCCATATCACTTGTATGGATTACCTGACAGCCGCCAACACGGTCTTGCTCATATACGTTTTCAGGACAATGGGTAAAGATAGGGTTTATGCGGCTCTTTTTCCAATGAATGCCATCCTCGCTCTCGGCATAGGCGTTGACGTTTGGCTCGTAGGTCTCGCCGGCCGAATACCACATGCGATACACGCCGTTTTCATATAAAACGCAAGGGTTCATCACCGATTCACGCTCCCATGGGTATTCGGGAATCATGACCGGCTCGCAAAGAGGGCGATCGAAATGAATACCATCCATGCTTTCCGCGTAGCCGATATAGCTATAGCCTCGTGCCTGGCCGGTGTACCACATTTTATATACGCCATCCACCTTTAGCACGCAGTTTCTGTTGATATCATCCTCCCAGCCGGTGCTAAGATCGTTTTGAAGGGTGATGACCGGCTCTCCCCAATGTATGCCGTCATCACTAAAGGTTACTGCACAGGCCTTCTTTCCGCGCCAGGAAAAGTCCATGCGGTATTTCCCACCCTCGTGCCATACGTAACCGTCGAACACCGTGCCGGTCTGGGCATTTCCAAAAACCGGGCCGTCTTGATGCTTAATAAAGGTCATTTTGATATACTCCCTTTCAATTATTGACAAATTGTCAGTATTATGTTATCATTATAAGACAATATACATCTCATTACAATAACAGTTTGTTCTGAAAAATATGCATTTTGTCAAGGAATGAAAGCATGGGAATCTTCAACGAGAGCTGCTACGAAAAAACGAATCTGATTCATATTCCCTCTTCTAAAGCGAGAGATCTGTATTATTACGTGCAATGGACGGGGCATTTTGTCTGCCGTAAGGATTTTATGATAGACCGCCGTGACTTTGACAGCTATCTATTATTACACACGATAACCGGCAGCGGAACGCTTTTATACGAGGGGCAAGAATATGCCCTCACCCCCGGCACCACCGCCTTGATTGATTGCAAACTACACCACATCTATCACCCCCTAGACGACGGCTGGGAGTTTACGTATATACACCTGCAAGGGGCAGAGAGTACACGCCTCTATTCCTGTATTCGTAAGCGTTTCTCCACCTGCCTGATCCCCACGGCGATCGGCATTGAACGCTATATTGACCGTGTTATGTCCCTTGTTCGTGATGCCGGCAGCGAGGAGATCTGCTCTGCCCTTCTATACAGAATTTTTATGACGCTTCTGGATCAACCCGCAGGCGGCACAGCCGGTGCGCTTGACGTTTCCTCGATTATGACCTATATTGCCGACAATTATCATCTTGATCTTTCGGTCAGCAAGCTTGCCGCGCTTATGCACATGAGCAGAACGCACTTTTCCGGCGAATTTAAGAGGCTGACGGGGTATGCCCCACACCGTTATCTGACAATTTTTCGCCTGTCGGCTGCCAAACAAATGCTCACGTCGACCGCTTTGCCCGTGAATGAGATCGCAGAGCGCTGCGGCTTTCACGAGGTATCAAGCTTTATTCGTACCTTTCGCACGGCAGAAGGCGTTTCACCCCATCAATTCCGCAAGCAGAAACGATAAAAGCACAAGGCCACCGACTTTGTCGGTGGCCTTGGTTTTAGTTATCGACGGCATATAGCACGTGCAGATTGCGGATAGAAGCATCCTGAATGCAATCGTTTACCGCGTAAGCATGCCCTTCCATTTCCCCGCCGGCATACGCGGTCAAATGCTGCTCTCGCAGCCCGGCTATGATCTCGGCGCACACGTGCTCGACCATGGCGGTCTTTTGCGTAGCCTCCGCTTCCCCGTTTCCGCTGGCAAGCAAATAGGTGAGCGGCTGCTCGAGCGTGGAAAGAAGCGGCTGCTCGCGCAAGGCGCGGAAGCACCACTTATAATACGGCATATAGCGCCTATTTAAGAGAAACAGCGTGTGCAAGGCAGCCTTGACAAATTCAGCCATAGCCAGCTGAGCGGCACCAAGCTCGCCGCGTGCAACGCAGCGGCCGTAATTATACTGCCCGGCCTGCCCCATCAGAAGCAGATTGCCGGCCAGCTTTTTCAGCCTCACGTCCTCCGGCATGTAGGCAAGCACCTCACGCAGGTTGGTAAATATGCCGGCATCATCACGAAAGACGCAGCCATTTGTTACCTCGGCAACGCCTTGCTCCGGCAGGTAGAACCAATCCATGGGCGCCAGACAGCCATCCTCCTTGCCAAGCCTCTCACGCAAGAAATCCGAAAGACGAATGACCCCGTGGCGGTTGCCACCTACAGGATTGAGCGGGCTTCGCCTGTAGCCCATAAATTCCTTTGGCAGCTTGGCATAGGCGCGCTCTAAGGCGAAGGCCTCGCGGCTGCTGATCACGTCCTCACCGGGGAGGAACAGGCAAAAGCCCGGCTCAAAATCGTGGTCTTTGGACAGCTCGTCATCATATCCAAAGCACTCTGAGCCGCTGCCGGCCAAGCCCACTGCAAGCAGCGGTGCGATGGCAGAAAACTGCTCTTCAAGCATAGGGGCACCATAGGCGAGATAAAATTGCCGTGAAAGCTCAAG
>JAZQVK010000226.1:0-6503 GCA_045631765.1 Eubacteriales bacterium | reverse complement strand
GTTCCGGTTCCGACCGGCTCTACCACCATCCTGGTTGCCGTTGTAAAGGGCGAGGGCGTATCCGTTGAGGGTATCAACGCCGCTATGAAGGCTGCTTCCTCCGCTTCCTTCGGCTACACCGAGGAAGAGCTCGTTTCCTCTGACGTAATCGGTATCACCTACGGTTCTCTGTTCGATGCAACCCAGACCATGGTTACCGAGATCGGCAACGGCCTGTATCAGGTTCAGGTCGTTTCCTGGTATGATAACGAGAACTCCTACACCAGCCAGATGGTTAGAACCATCAAGTATTTCGCTGAGCTGTAAGAGCAAACGCAAAAAAGCTGAGGCAATGCCTCAGCTTTTTTGTTTTGTATGCCCAACACGGACAAACACATCAAACGAAATTTACTCTTGTCAAAACCATCTGTATTGTCATATCGGATGATAAGGATTGAGAAAAATCTATTTCACACATCCTTCCGTCAGCCATGGGAAAATCCATCGTTAAACGGCCAGAATACCCTTTTAGCTTCACCGGAAGTCCAACGCGGGCTACCAGCTCTGGCACGGTGATGCCTTTTTCCAGTTTTTCATATTCCCCACGGCCGGCTAACTCTGTAATGGAATACGTATAGATGTTTACTACCCGATAAGCCTGCTCTATCAAGCGAATCTCTATCACGACCGATTGCCCGTCACGCGCGCGAAAGAAATAATAGCTATTAAGCAGCTGTGTGTAGTCTTGATTTTCCACAAATCCTTCCAGCTTATCCTTCACCTCT
The DNA here is from genome assembly GCA_045631765.1 of Eubacteriales bacterium. Taxonomy (GTDB): domain Bacteria; phylum Bacillota; class Clostridia; order Oscillospirales; family CAG-272; genus UBA1740. The sequence goes on along the minus strand of JAZQVK010000226.1, from coordinate 5,739 downwards.
TCGATAGACATGTCAATTTCAAAATCTGAATAGGACAGATCGATAGGTTTCATATAACAGTCCTCGAATGCAGCAACAGAAAGAGGGCTTTTGCTATGCTTGTAGTGTCAACTCCCGCACCGTTCGGGCAGTGCGTTTTTCAAATACTTATGAAAATTCTATACTATAAAGAACGAATGGAGAGGTATAGTTGCGAGTAAAATAAACTTTGCAAATCGAACCATCCGAAACGGGAAAATCCAAAGAGGAGATCGCGCTAATATATAAATCAGTATATATAGGTAGTCCTACCACTTGTATTACTTCTGCAACAGACATTCCTTTTTCTAAACTCATATAATCTTGCCTTGTTGCAAGCTGAGATACAAGGGTTGTTTGCACATTCGTTACATGATATCTGCCGGCTCCATCTGCCGTTATTTCTAACAAGACTGATTCGCCATTTACAGCGCGGAAAAAATAGTGCCCGTGCCAATAAACATATTCTTGATTCACCTCTAACGGTTCCAATAGCAACTCAACCTCTTCGATAGTCATACCAATTGTAAAATCCGAAGCAGATAACTGTGTCACTGGCAAATAGGCATCTTTAAACTTTACATCCACAGTCTGTGGCTCCTTTCTGCAAGAAGGAAAACAAACGAGCAAAATACAACACAACAACAAAAACAAACAGTTTTTTCGCATTATTTCCTCCATTTCTTTTTATCCAAAAATGGGATAAAAATTGTTTAATGACGTAACTGCGAAGAAGCCAACGAATACATCATAATTCTTGGTTATTCCGTAGTTTCGATTTGCAACTTCTGGATCATAAATGGCATTGCCGGAAGCATCATAATTAATAACAGCTGTAGATGCCATTTTATGAGACCAAGTACCATCTGCATTTTGCCGATACCAGTGAAAATCTACTCCTTCATCTATTACCAATGCTACCTTATATGTATTAGCCGGACAAACATCATATTTTCCTATTTCCTCAAATACAAACCCTAAGTTTTGCGAATCATAACCAACTCCCTCCTTAACAAGATCAGCACATATCATTTCACGAGACATAACAAATTGGGGATTTGTTTCTCCCGGTTGCATATACCACAACTCCTGTGTATTTGGCTTTGTTTGATTATTCAATGCATAAGCATAACAATTTGTATTCGCCATTACCGTATTATTAGAGTTCCATGCACTGGGATTATAGTTCAACTCATACCCCGAAAGCGGCAAGATTTTTGGCCGAATGAACCATTCGTCACGGTGGTTATTGTCATTACCATATGGCGCCTGAACAACATAATCCGCGGGTTCGTATACACTCAAGGCTTGTGTCGTCGCGTGAGTGGGCGTAATACGGTATGCCCCGCCTAAGTGAGGCTTTTGTTAAGCGGCATCCGCAGACACGAAGGGCTTTATGCCCAAAGAAAGCAATGTCTCTTTGGATGGCATTTCAGAAAGCTCCTTCCATTGTACACTATATTCCACGCCGTTCTGCGCTGCATAAGCAGATACAGAGAGTGGCTTCATAGAGACGTTCACGTCCTGCTCTTCTATCGAATAACACATTATGATCAACATGTTGCGCTCTTCACTTTCCAAACGAAAACGATATACAGCCAACTTTCCATATGCATCATCATATTCATATACAAATTTTTCGACACCGGTTTCTTCGTCCCGCTCTTCTATATACGGCACCTCAGGAATCCAATTCATCCAATACTCTTTCGTTTCCGTCTGCGGAAGCTTTCCTATTACGTAATGAGCCTTACCTTGTTCTCCCAAATCATATGTTACAGAATAGTAATCAGAGCCATAAAAGCCACAGCTTTTTTCTTTGAATACAGTTACTCCTACTGGTTGCGTAGCAGTATATAGCGCATCCATATTATATATGGGAATTCTCCCCTGCTCATCACGAGGAAACATACTAACAAGCTCAAACAAATCAGCAATGGATAGCTTCTTTTCTGAGAAGGCCTTTTGCACATCGGCAACAGAAACATAATTTAGGCCGTTAATGTGTATTGTAAACTCATATCCTTCCATGATCTTTTTTGCCATATCACGTATGTATACCTCTTGCTCTTCCGTAATGATGACATACCATTGATCATCCTCAATTGCGATACTGTAGCAATCACGTTCGTTAGAGCAAGCATTACAGAACAGCAGTATAGCGACCATAAAACCACAAAGCAGTTTTTTCATCTCTTTTCTCCTAATTACCGAACAAATCTATATCGGCGCAAGTAACACAAGCTGCTTTTTACAAGAATCACAAAATGGCTCTACCGTTCCATTTAGGGCACTTGATCACACTTGCAAATCCGTTATTTCACGATACCCATAATAATACGTCCATTCTCTATTTTCGGCTTCAAAATATTGAACGTCAATCTCAAACAAACGACCGTCTGTGGTTCGATAGTTTGCTGTATGATTGGTCACACCGGCATTAGGAATTCCCAATTTTAAGAAAACCTCGTCAAAGGTATCGCAATATAGATACAACGATGAAATTTCACCACGATACGGCGCTCGATGGTATAGCTCCTGCTCATATCGATGAACGATATCGTGAGCGTTATATTTCATTTCCTGACGGCAAAATTGATCGGTATACGCAGTAATCGACAATTCTTCCGTTAAGCAATAGAAAAATGGCATTAGCCCATCTTGCGTGTAAAACCGTACCGGCTCTATGCGCTCTAAAGGAAAATCATTCTGCCAGTATTCTAAATGTACAAGGTCTTCTTCTGCTATCGTTAACGAATCGTATACGATCCTCTCTTCATGCGGCTCATCATCAAAGGAGGGGGTACCACTCTCAGATGGCAGCCGGTCATTCGATCGACAACCGCTTGACATAGCAACCAAAAGCAAGAGCAAGCCTAAGCCTAAGCATAGGAATTTTTTCAAAAGCGCTTCTCCTTTCATGGTTTTATTGAGAAGTCTATTGCCGTGCGGCGAATATACTTCCATGTATAGTATACCATATTCCCCCAAATGCTGTCAATACCGCATCATTCACAAAGATATTGTTCATAAATTGTGCATAGTATCTAAAAAATCCAGAGAATATGAATAATGTAAAAATAAATTATGCATTTTCTGCAAAGAAGAACGCCCCGAGAGAAAGGCTCCCGGGGCGGATATTATGACAAGGCGGCGTGGTGCATGCGAAAGAGATCGTTTTCGGCATAGGTCTCCTTGGCGGTCTCGATAAAGGCAGCGCAGGCGCGGCTGATGTAGCGGTTATGCTTATAGCCAATGTACATGCGCCGGGTGGCGTGCGAGCTATCCAGCCGATAATACAGGCAATTGCGGCCGCGCGCCGCGGTAACGATGGTATCGGTCACGAAGGCCACGCCCATGCCGGCACAGGCCAGGTTATACGAGGTGATTAGCTGGTCGAGCCGGATGCGCACGCGGGGCGTAAAGCCGGCCTCCTCGCACAGGGCGGCAGCACGGCGCTGCATATCGTTGCCCTTTTTCAGCACCAAAAACAGCTCCTCGCGGAACAGCGAAAGATCGACCGCCGGGCAATCCGGCTCCAGGTGCCGGCCGGCCAGAATATCCTCGTTACGAAGGGCATAGCCGGCCAAGCGACGATTGATCGGCAGTCCCTCCGGCACGGCCAGCAGCAGCGACTCGTCCCCCAGCGGCTGGGCGGTGTACAGATCGGGGTCAAAATTGTGAGCCACCAGCAGGTCGATCGCCTCGGTCAGCAGCAGCTGGCGCAGGTCTGGCGAGTTAGATTCCACCAGCTCGACCTCGATGCCGCTGTATTTTTCTGAAAAGCGCATGATGATAGACGGCAAAATAAACGAGGAAACAAAGTTTTCCCCGCTGACCACCACGCGGCCGGTACGCAGCTCAGACATATCGGCCAGCTTATCCCGCGTTTGGCGCTCGATCTGGCGAATGCTTTCTAACGCCGTGATATACACCTTTCCCGCCTCGGTCAGCGAGATGGGCGAGGTAGAGCGGTCAAAGATGGTAATGCCCAGCGCCTTTTCCGCCTTTTTGACCGAGGTGGAAAGCGCCGGCTGCGAAACGTACAGATTTTGTGCCGCCGCCGAAAAGCTGCGCTCCTTATAGACCTCGTAAATATAATCCTGCTCTGTCATAAAACACCTATAAATTTAATTAATAACTTTTATTCATTTATTTGTATTTGATTATAACACAGTTGTATGATATAATCAATAGGAAATTATTTTTTTGGAGGATTTTTCAAATGAAGAAGATTCTTTCTCTTGTTCTGGCAGCCGTAATGCTGGGCACCTGCCTGTTTGCCTTTGCTTCCTGCGGCGCAACCGGCACGGCTATTAACATTAAGACCGGCGGTACCGGCGGTACCTACTACGGCTTTACCAACGCAGCAGCGCCTATGCTGGGCACCAAGACCGGCTACACCTGCACGGTTCTGACCTCCGGCGGCTCTGTTGACAGCCTGAAGTCTATCGGCGTTGGCGACTGCAACATGGCCATCGTACAGAACGATACCATGGTAAACGCCTACAACGGCCTGACCGCAAACTTCGAGAGCGGCGCCATCAAGAACTTCTCTGTTCTGGCTCACGTTTACCCCGAGGTCGTTCAGATCGTTTGCGCCGGCAAGAATGCCGAGAACATCAAGACCCTTGGCGACCTGAAGAACTCCGGCCTGAGCGTTTCTATCGGCGATATGGGCTCCGGCGTTGAGGCAAATGCCATCGCCCTGATGAGCAAGTACGGCCTGACCTTCGAGCAGAATGCTGACGGTGCGTGGACCTCGCCTGACATCACCATCCGTAACCTTTCGGTTGCTAACTCGGCTGATGCCATGAAGGATGATGCGCTGGACGTATTCTTCTTCACCTCCGGTGCTCCCGCTACCTCGATCACCGAGCTGACCACCAACGGCAACCCCACCGGCGCTTACATGCTGAGCCTGAGCGATGACGTTATGGAATCCTTCATCGCTGACAACAAGATCGACGGCAAGTACGACGTATTTGCTAAGCAGACCATCACCCACGATCAGTACGACTTCATCCCGGAGGGTGAGGCGATCAACACCATCGGTGTTACCGCTACCTACATTGTTTCCAACTCGCTGAGCGAGGAGGTTGTTTACAACCTGACCAAGGCTCTGTGGGAGAGCAAGACCGACCTGCTGACCGCACACTCTATCTCCTCGAACATGGACGTTGACCGTGCCTTCACGACTGTTGGTAACGTTCCGGTACATCCCGGCGCTGCCAAGTACTACCGTGAGCTTGGCCAGACCGTTGAGAACGTAGCCGATCTGGGCGCGTAAATCGAATGCTTGTTAATTCGCAACGGCCGTGCCCGGCCGTTGCGAATTGATTTTATAAGGAGTTTATCACATTGGATAAGGAAATGAAAAACCAAGCAGAGCAGGATGCTGCCGCGATCCTAAAGGAGCTGGATGCTGACAGCAAGGAGCGTGAGCTACGCGGCTGGCGCAAGAACGTCTACCAGATCCTTCTCGTAGCCTTTGCGGTATACGCCCTGGCCTCTGCCCTTCTCTTAAAAAGCCAAACCGAGTATACCAAGCTGCCGCTTTTCGTTGGCCTGGCGCTCTTTATCGGCTTTTTGAAATTTCCGGCCTGCAAAAAGCACACCCTGCGCGAAAACTACATTCCGTGGTATGACGTGGTGCTAGCCTTCCTTTCGCTGGCCGTATACCTCTACTACCCCATGATGCAAAGCAAAATTATCTACATG
>JAZQVK010000225.1:0-12829 GCA_045631765.1 Eubacteriales bacterium | reverse complement strand
GGCTATGATATGATCGGCGTGGATGCCTCGCCCGAGATGCTTTCCGTGGCGCGTGAGCGCACCGAGGAGGCAGGGCTTTCCGACCGGATCCTGTACTTATGCCAGGACATGTGTGAATTTGAACTTTACGGCACGGTAGAGGCGGTGGTCTGCTGCTTAGATGCGGTGAACCACGTCACCGACCGCGCAGCGCTTTCGCGTTGCTTTCACTGGGTGCACAACTATCTTGTACCCGGCGGCATCTTTTTGTTTGACGTCAATACCCCCTATAAATTTGAAAATGTCTATGGTGACCGTGCCTATTTGTTAGAAGAGGATGGCGTGGTGTGCGCCTGGCAGAACGATTACCACCCGCGCTCGCGCACCTGCGATTTTCTGATCAGCCTGTTTTGCGAGGAGGAGGACGGTCGCTACACGCGGCAGGATGTATGCCAGCGCGAGCGCATGTACTCGCTGCGCTCTCTTCACCGCCTGCTTTCTGAGAATGGATTGGAGCTTCTGTCCGTATCCGGTAATTTTAATTTTGATGAGCCGTGCGCCGATTGTGAGCGTTATTATATCGCCGCCCGTGCTGTAAAGGAGTAACTATGAAGGAAAACGAAACCTCGCTTATGCTGCGCGGCATGACGCGTGACGGCAGCGCCCGTGTCACGGTGCTCAATTCCCGCGCGATCGTCAATCAGGCGATCGCCTATCATCAAACCGCCCCCACCGCCACGGCAGCACTTGGCCGCCTGTTAACGGCCACCTCGATGATCGGCGTGATGCTGCCGGAGAAAAATGATACCGTTACCGTATCCATCGCCGGGGATGGCGAAGCCGGCCGTCTGCTTTGCGTAGGCGATTATTACGGAAACGTGCGCGGGTATATTCAAAACCCGCTGGTCGATCCGCCGCGTAAATCGAGCGGCAAGCTGGACGTTGGCGCCGCCGTCGGGCAGGGAAGCTTGTCGCTTATCCGCCAGATCGAGGGGGCAGAGCTGCCGCAAAGCGGCACGGTGCCGCTTGTCAGCGGTGAGATCGCTGAGGATATTGCCTCGTATTTTGCTAGTAGCGAGCAGCTACCCACCATCTGCGCCCTGGGCGTTTTGGTGGATGTAGACTATACCTGCCTGGCCGCCGGTGGCGTGCTGATCCAGCTGCTGCCCTTTGCCGCTGAGGAAACGATCACGCTGCTTGAGCGAAACGTGAAGGAGCTTGCCAACCTTTCCGACTGCTTCCGCCGTGGCATGAGCAATATGGAGATCGCTGAGCTGGCGCTGAAGGATATCCCCTTTGACCCGTTTGACGAGTTAGAGGTGGAATACCGCTGCACCTGCAGCCGCGAGCGGATGCACAAGACCCTGCTGAGCCTTGGCGAGCAGCAGCTGCGCACCCTGCTGGCCGAGCAGGAGGCGGAGGGCAAGGCACGCGAGCTGGAGATCTGCTGCCGCTTCTGTAACAGCCGCTACGTGTTCAAGGAAAAAGAGCTTTTATGAAGAAAAAGGGCTTGGCCGTTTGGCAAGGTGTTCTGGCCGCTTTCATATTGCTAACGGTGCTGTTCATCTGGTCTAACTCCCTAAAGACCGGAACGGCATCCGGCGCGCAAAGCGGATATTTCAAGAATATTTTTCGGCAGATGTTTGATATCACCAAAGAGCCCTTTCAGTTTCTTTACGACAATCTGAGAAAGGTAGCCCACTTTGCCGAGTTTGCCTTGCTGGGGGTGGAGACGGCTGCGTTTGCTGCTTCCTGCCGTGTACGCCGGCTTTTGCACAGCGCCGTAGGCCTTGCCTTTTGCACGGCGGTCGCGGCGATCGACGAGGGGATACAGCTGCTGGTGCCCGGCCGGGCCGGCGCCTTACTTGACGTGGGCATTGATGCGGCAGGTGCTTTGCTTGGTACGCTGTGCGTTGCTTGCTTGGTCGGCCTTGTGCGTTTGTTTAAGAAAAAGTAACAGAAGCCGCGCAGCTTTGGATTGACAGCGGCGCCGCCCTGTGGTAAAATAATAATAAATATGATAATTTCCGTCATCTGCGCTGCCTGCGCGGAAAAAACGGTTCCCGGAGTGTTTACATGAAAAGAATTCAAAAAATCCTGCTTGCTTGCCTGTGTGCCGTGGCGCTTTGCCTTACGCTTGCCGCCTGTGCCAAGCCGCGCCTGAACCACGAGGCAGAGCCGGAGGAGCCGGATGTTGTATTGACCAAAATAACGGTAGGGGACATCACCTATCAGGATCTTGGCGATCAGCTGCACGTATATGCCTACTTAGGCGAAGGGGCGGCGCTGGCCATTCCCGCAACGGTAGAGATCGTGCGTGAGGCGGGGAAGGAGACGCTACCCGTTACCGGCCTGGCTTCCTATGCGCTTGCCGATTGCGGCAGCCTGGTATCCGTCACGCTTCCGTCCTCAGTCAAGGAGATCGGCAGTGATGCCTTCTCCGGCTGTACGGCGCTGCAGGAGGTAAGCGGCCTTTCCTCTGTCACCAAGCTGGGTGACCGCGCCTTTGCCGGCTGTACCTCGCTTCGCAGCTTTACCGTTCCCGCCTCGATCGGCAGCCTGCCACGCAGCATGTTTTACGGCTGCACGGCGCTTGAGATGGTAGAGATCGAAAGCGGCATTACCGCCATCGGCCGCGATGCCTTTGAAAAATGCACCGCGCTGACCGAGGTGAGCATTCCCGATAGCGTTACAAGCATCAGTAAATTCGCCTTTCATCAGTGCACGTCGCTTCGGTCGCTTACCCTGCCTGCCGGCCTGACGGTGCTGGATAGCAGTCTCTTTGAGGGCTGCTCCGCTTTGACCTCCCTTCGCGTTCCCACCACGGTCAGCGTGATCCGTGACCGTGTGTTTGCCGGGTGTACCGCCTTGGCTGATATTGCGTTTTCCGAAGAGACCCAAGAGATCGACGGTACGGCATTGGCTGATACCCTGTGGTACTATAGGCAGCCCGACGGCGCCGTATATGCCGGCTCGGTGCTTTATCGCTATAAGGGCGTGCCTGCCGAGCTGACAGACGTTGCTGTAAAGGATGGCACCGTTTCTATTTCGGATAGCGCCTTTTACGGCCTTTCTAACATTCGCTCCGTCACCCTGCCCGAGGGGCTGTTGATGATCGGGCGAGATGCCTTCCGCGAATGTAGCGCGCTTGAGGCGCTGGCGCTCCCCTCTACGGTAAAGGAGATCGGTGTTTCCGCCTTCCGCGCCTGTGCGGCGCTTACCAGCGTTAGCCTGCCGTCTGCCTTGCGCGTGGTGCCGAACTATGCTTTTGCTGCCTGCCCGGCGCTTGAACAGATCACCATTCCAAACGGCGTGCAAACGGTAGACAGCTATGCGTTTTATCAGTGTACCGCGCTACGCAGCGCCTTCCTGCCGGAAAGCGTAAGCACGGTCAATGCCTATGCCTTTAGCGGCTGCACCGCCTTGGCTGAGGCCTATTTGCCTGCATCGGTCACCACCATTGCCGACCGTGCCTTTTATCAATGCCCCCGCTTGATCATCTACGCCGCGATCGCAGAAAAGCCGAATGGCTGGGCAACCCGTTGGACAGATGCGATTGAGGATGCGATCTATTACGGTTATTCACGCGAGGAGCTGCTTTCTCACGGCTCCTTCCGTTACGTGCTGTATCGGGTGGATGAAGCGACCACCTACGCCATGATCACCCGCTACTACGGTGGCGAGACAAAGGTGACCATCCCCACGAAGATCGGTGACTATGAGGTAGGCATGATCGGTGCCCGCGCGTTTTCTAATAATACCAGCCTGCGCAGCGTTGCCGTGCCCTCTTCCGTGCGTATGGTGTTTGCCTATGCCTTTGAGGGGTGCTCTTCGCTTGAAGAATTGAATTTGGCCTACGGCGTGGCCTACCTTGGCTCCTACGCCTTCCGCAATTGTGATTCGCTGACCACGGTCACGCTGCCGGAAAGCATGACCTACCTGTACGAGGGCGTTTTCTCCGGCTGTGACAAGCTGGAAACGGTTTCCGTACCACGTAATGTTGCCGCCCTGCCGGACGGCGCGTTCTCCGGCTGTGTGGCGCTGAAAAACGTGCAGCTTGGCGCCGGGATCGAAAGCATTGGCGAGGGTGCCTTTGCCGGCTGCGTGAAGCTGGCTACGCTTACCATTCCCACCAGCGTGACCTATATTGGCAACCAGGCCTTTTACAGCTGCCTGGCGCTGCAAAGCGTCTCTTTCCCCAAATACGTAACGGTGATCGGGGAATACGCCTTCTTTGGCTGCATCAGCCTCAAGGAGGTGAAGTTTGCTACTGCCAACACGGTGTCTGAGATCGGTGCCTATGCCTTTGCCGGCTGCTTAGCGCTGAAGGAGATCAGCCTGCCGAATAAGCTAACGACCTTGAAAGAGGGCAGCTTTGAAAACTGCATTGCCCTGCAGTCGGTCAGCCTGCCGCGCGCCTTGACCGCTATTGAAACACACGCGTTTTATTCCTGCAGCAAGCTGGAGAGGGTGATCTATCGTGGCACGATGGCAGAATTTGCTGCCATTAGCCTGGTATCCTCCGGCAACGGCGTGTTAGAAACGATTGAAATGGTATATCGCGGAGAAGAAGCCGCCTCGTAAATACAATTGAAGGAGACAACTATGGAAAAGCAATTGTTTGGAAATGCGATCGTTGGTCAATCCGGCGGTCCTACCGCTGCCATCAACGCCACGCTTGCCGGCGTGATCGAGGGCGTTTTTGCCGCACAGGCCGAAAAAAGGATCGGCAAGCTGTACGGCATGCAAAACGGGATGGAGGGGTTGCTTGCCGAGCGCCTCATTGATTTAGACGAGGCATTTGCCGACCGTGAAAGACTACAGCTGCTGAAGAATACGCCGGCATCAGCCCTTGGCTCCTGCCGCAAAAAGCTGCCGTTGCCGGAAAAGGACCCGGCCACGTATGCTGAGATCTTGCGCATCTTCCGCAAGTTTGATATCCGATATTTCTTTTACATCGGCGGTAACGATTCGATGGATGCCGTTGCAAAGCTGTCTGCCTATTTTCAGCAAAACGATTACGAGATCCGCATCGTTGGTGTGCCGAAAACGATTGATAATGACCTGGTCATGACCGATCATACCCCCGGCTTTGGCTCGGCCGCCAAATATATCGCCACCACGGTGCAGGAGATCTTGCGTGACTGCGCGGTCTATACCGTTCGCGCGGTTACCATCGTTGAGATCATGGGGCGTGATGCCGGCTGGCTGACAACGGCAGCTGCGCTGCCCGGCGCCCTGACCGGGATCGGTGTGGATTATCTTTATCTGCCCGAGCGCGCCTTTGATCAAAAGGCCTTTCTTGCCGATATTGCCGCCGCCTTTGAGCGGCACCCCAACGTTGTGATCGCCGTGTCTGAGGGGCTTCGTGATGCCGATGGGCATTACGTAGGCGAGGGCACGCAAAGCGGCGTAGCCGATGCCTTTGGCCACCGCTACCTGGCCGGAACGGGCAAGGCGCTTGAGCTGGCCGTGAAGGAGGCCTTTGGCTGCAAGGTGCGCTCTATCGAGCTGAATTTGCCGCAGCGCTGCGCGTCTCACCTGGCCTCTGCTACCGATATTGCCGAATCGGTTGCCGTTGGCAGCCATGCCGTATCCTTGGCGCTTGCGGGCGAGAGCGGCTGCATGGCCACCATCCTGCGCAAGGCGGGGGAGCCCTATGCTGCCACCTACGGCTCCTCACCCGTATCGCAGATTGCCAATGCCGTTAAGTGCGTGCCGGATGAATTTATCAACGAGGCAGGGAACGGCGTGACCGAGGCCTGTGTGCAGTACCTGCGCCCCCTGATCGTGGGTGAGGTCGCGCCGGCCTATGAAAACGGCCTGCTGGTGCATTGTATTTTGATGTAAACAGAAAGCCGAAGAAGCATTGCTTCTTCGGCTTTCTGTTTTCGTTTTACCCAAAAGAGGCTGTCTCATTAAAAATACAGCATGCAGATGCTTTTTGCGCAGCAAAAAGGGCGAGGATTTTTCCTCGCCCGCATTTTTATGTATAGCAAGGGGCTCGTCGGATTTTGAGCAGAAATCTTCGTTTTTCGCCCGTGAGGCGTATTGACATACGTCGAGGGCGAAAAACGGAGATAGTAAACAAAAAATTAAATAAAAAAGAAGAAAACCGTAGGTTTTCTACCTTAGAACGATGCGGGAAGGATAGTTCCATTTATAGAAAAGAGAAAGTGGGAAGAAATTCTTCCCACTTTCTTTTTGTTTACGGTTATGCCGAAATGCGACAGCCCCTTGTATGCTATGTAGATCAGAATCTTCTCGGAGCGTTGTTGTTCTTCGACTTCTTCAGAATGCTCATGATGTCGCTAAAGTCGGTGTCGCTGATCGTAGGATCCTCCGGCTCGGGCTTCTTCTTCACCGGGGCAACCTCGGCGATCGGCTCGTCATCCTTCTCCTCGGTCATTGGGGCGGGGGCGGGCTCGGCAACGGCTGCACGCGCGGGCATTTCAGCTGCACGATTGTTATCAAAGCCGGTAGCAATGATGGTAACGCGCATCTCGTCCTCCAGGGAAGGATCAAAGGCAGCACCCCAAATGATATTCGCATCCGGATGCGCCTCCTCTGCGATCATGGTAGAGGCAAGGTCAATATCCTCCAGCCCGATGTCAGGCGAAGCGGTGATGCTTACCAGAATGCCGGTAGCGCCTGCGATCGAGGTCTCCAGCAGGGGAGAGGAGATGGCAGCCTTAGCAGCCAGGGTAGCCTTGTCAGCACCGCTGGCAGAGCCAACGCCCATATGTGCGTAGCCGGCGTCCTTCATGATCGAGGTAACGTCTGCAAAGTCAAGGTTAACGAAGCCGGGCACGTTGATCAGCTCGGAAACGCTCTGCACGCCGCGGCGAAGAACCTCGTCAGCGATCTCAAAGGCGTTAGCCAGCGTGATGCGGGTGTCGGAAACCTGCTTCAGTCTCTCGTTCGGGATGATGATCAGGGAGTCAACGTACTCCTTCAGGGTATCAATACCCATCTCGGCCTGTACCATTCTCTTCTTACCCTCAAAGGCGAAGGGCTTGGTTACGATACCGATGGTCAGAATACCCATCTCGTGGGCGATCTTAGCCACAACAGGGGCAGCGCCGGTGCCGGTACCGCCACCCATACCGGTGGTGATAAATACCATGTCAGCACCCTCGATGGCCTGACGGATCTCTTCAATATTCTCTTCGGCAGAGCGCTTGCCAACCTCAGGGTTAGCGCCGGCGCCGAAGCCGCTGGTGATTTTTTCACCAATGATGAGCTTGGTGCTCGCATTCGAGGTGCGCAGCGCCTGGGAGTCGGTATTAACGGCGATGAATTCCACGCCGCGGATGTTGGTGGCGATCATGCGGTTTACGGCGTTATTGCCGCCGCCGCCAACGCCAATGACCTTGATGTTGACACCACTGCCAAACAGATCGTCTTCAAACTGTACGTTCATTTTTTATCCTCGCTTCCGCTGTTTTTTTACGTCTCTTTTTGCGCCGCTGACAGCAGTCTGCGGCATATCTGAATATATAATACTAAAAAAATAAAATAATTGCAACAGGGCAAGGATACTTTTAACAATTTGTTAACAATTTTGGTCTGCCTTTGTTTTTTCTGCGAGAAGAAGAATTTGCTGGTAGATTTTGGAATTTGCATCCGGAGTGGCGAACTTTTTGATCTTTTTTTGCATCGAAAATCGTTCTTTTTCGTTTTTTAACAGCGAGAATATCAAATTACCAAGTTTATTTTGTGGCAGATCGGCCTCCTCCAAGAGGCGGGCAGCGCCGCTTTTGACAAGAAGCTCAGCGTTTTTACGCTGATGATCCCCAGCTACGTGGGGTGAGGGCACCAAAATGGCACACTTCCCACACAAGGCGAGCTCGGAAATGGTCATCGCACCCGCTCTGCACACCACAATGTCTGCTGCCGACATATAAGTATCCATTTTTGATATATACGGCAGCAAAACGCAGCGAGCGGTTTTTTTCTCACCCAGCACCTTGCGGCAGGCCTCGTAATGCTTTTCGCCGCATGCGTGCACGTGGTAGAGCTGTGGGTGACGCGGTAGATTGCTTTTTATAAAATGCAGGATGGCATCGTTTAATGCCTCTGCCCCACGCGAGCCGCCAAAGGATAAGATCATAAAATCCTGCTCGCACAGCCCCAGCTCTCGCCTGGCCGCCGTGCGCGAAACGGATGAAAAGCCGTGCCGTAAGGGGTTGCCTACCTGCAAGGGGGAAACGCAATGTGCCGGCAGGGCATTTGCCGTTTCCTTAAAATTCAGCCATATAGCATCCATGTAGGGGGCCAATCGCCGCGTTGCCAGACCTGGTACGGCATTGGATTCATGTAGCGCGGCTGGGATGCCCATGCGTGCTGCCGCGCGTAAAAGCGGCCAGCAGACGTAGCCTCCCGTGCCGATGACAAGCGAGGGTTGAAACTCTGAAATAATGCCTGCTGCCGCGCGCGGCGAGGTCAGCGCCAGCCAGGCTGCCTGTACGTTCTTGAGGGTGAGGGAGCGTTGAAAGCCCTGAACGCGAACGGGGAAGAAAGGGTAGCCGGCTTCCTTGACCAGCCTGCGCTCCATGCCCTCCGGCGTGCCTACGAAGGCCACCTCGGCCTCCTTGCAATTTCTTTTGATCGTATCGGCAATGGCAATGGCCGGGTTGATATGGCCTGCCGTGCCACCGCCTGTCAGTAATATGCGCATCATGACGGCTTTTCCTTCATTTATGATTGTATATGAGAGGAGCGAGAGATCGAAAGCAAAATGCCCATTTCGGCAAACAGCATGACAAGCGAGGAACCGCCATAACTGAAAAAGGGGAGCGAGATGCCGGTGTTGGGGATCGAGTTGGTAACCACCGCTACGTTTAAGACGACCTGTAGGGCAATTTTGGTGGTGATGCCAAAGGCGGCCAATCCGCAAAACGGATGGGGATGCCGCAGGGCAATGGTGTAGCCGCGGTAGACAAAGGCGGCAAACAGCAAAAGGATCACCGTGGCGCCAAGAAAGCCAAGCTCCTCGCAGGTAATGGTAAAAATAAAATCATTCTGCGGCTCGGAAACGTAGCTGAATTTCAGCCGGCTGTTACCCAGCCCTAAGCCAAAGAGCCCTCCCGAGCCGATGGCCATCATGCCCTGTAGGGTCTGCCAGCCGCCGTCAAGTGGGTAGGCGGCCGGGTTTTGCCAGATCAGAATACGGCGCTTGGTATAGTCTGTAAAAAGAGCCAGCGCCGCCACAGCGGCACCACCTGCCGCGCCAAACAGGGCCAGGTAACGCCCACGGCTGCCGCCTACAAACATCATGCCAACGCCTAAGAGCCCAAGAATGATGATGCAGGAAAGATGCTTTTCAAGTGCCACCAGACCGCATACCAGTCCTATGTAGCCAAGCGGTGCCAGCGTGCCGACAAGAAAGTTTCTGCCCGCCTTTGTTGTGGTCATAACGGTGTGCCGGTGGCGCGCAAAATGCCGCGCCAGCATCAGCACCAGGGTGGTCTTGGCCAGCTCAGAGGGCTGAAAGGTCAGCGAGCCGATGGCGATCCAGCGCTTGGCACCGCCACCGCTTTCGCCAACCAGCAGCACCGCCAGCAGCAGCACCAGCGTGACGGCAAAGGCGAGTGGTGTATATATTCGATAAAACTCGGGGGACGGGCGTGAAAAGAGCAGCATGGCCAAAATGCCGAGCAGTAGCCAGATGACCTGGCGCTTCACGTAATACAGGCTGTCCCCATATCGCACGGCGGCATTGGCATAGCTGGCGCTAAAGATCATGATCGAGCCGATCAGCGAGAGCAGCAGGATCAGCAGTAATAGCCATTTATCTACTGGTTGACTTTGAAAAAATCGCCTGTCTTTGACGTTATTTTCAGGCAGATCTTGGTTTCTGGTTTTTTGATCAGTCACGCAGCTGCACCTCCCTTACGGTAAAAACCAACAAAGAAGGCAGGAAAGCAGCGTGAGCGCGGAGAAGACGGCAACGATCTTATTTTCGCTCCAGCCGCATTTTTCAAAATGGTGGTGGATAGGTGCCATCAGGAACAGGCGCTTGTGCGTCGCCTTGTAGTATACAACCTGTAGGATAACGGAAGCACCCTCCAAAACATAAATAACCCCGCAGATAATCGCAAGCAGATGCCTGCCATGCAGCATGGCGCAGGCCACGGCGGATGCGCCTAAAAAGAGAGAGCCGGTGTCCCCCATAAAGATCTTGGCCGGGTGCCGATTAAAGAACAAAAAGGCAAGCGCGCAGCCAAGCGAAATGGCAGCCAGCATGGCCGGGGCTGGCATATCGGTATGAACGGAAAACAGGACGTAAAAGGCAAGTATGACTGCTGCCACAGCAGATGCCAGACCGTCTATCCCATCCGTCAGGTTAGCGCAGTTGACGATTCCTAAGATCAATACCATAAAAACGAAATAGGTAGCAAAGCCAAGACGGATGCTGCCCACAAACGAGAGGTGCAGCTCGTCTGTCAGAATGCCGGATAGGCGCAAAAGCGCCAGGTAGGCGGCTGCAAAGGTGCTTTGCAGCACCAGCTTTTGCGTGGGTGTTAGCCCCTCGTTACGGTGGTGGCGCAGCTTGGTCAGGTCATCAACAATGCCGATGGCGCCGTTGGCCACGCAAAACAGAAGTGAGATCAAAAACGGGTATACAACGCCTTCGCCGACTACCTGCACCCAAAACGGTGAAAGGAGCAATGCGGCCAGCAGGGTGGCTGCCAAAAAGGAGATGCCGCCCATGGTAGGCGTGCCCTCCTTTTTGGCGTGCCAGGCCGGCCCGATCTCTAAGATCCGTTGCCCCATCTTCATGGCACGCAGGCGGGGGATCAGTAGCGCCGTCATGACGCCACAGCCAACAAAGGCGATCAAAAAGCCCCATAGGCAATAGGTGTAGGCGTTCATTTAGTTGCTTCCTTTTCTTCTGTATTTGGAAAGTGCAGATAAGATACGATCCGCTCGCCGGCCATCGCGCGTGAGGCCTTTATCAAAAGCACGTCGCCCGGGCGAAGCACGGCATTGATCTGTGCGGCGCTGGCTTGCGGGCTTGCCGGGTCGGGGTTGCTGTAAATGCGCTCCGCCGGCATGCCGGCACGGCGTGCGCCGGTGCCGATGTTTTCTGCCGCCGCGCCAAAGGTAAACAGCAGATCAACGCCCTGCTCGGCGTAATAGGCACCGATCTTCTCGTGCAGCTTGCGCGTTTCTTCGCCCAGCTCCATCATGTCGCCCAGCAGCGCCAAGCCTCTACCACCCGTCTCGCGTGCCATGGTGCGCAGCGTTTCGCAGGCGGCACGGGTCGATTCGGGTGAGGCGTTGTAGCAATCCACGATCACGGTAATGCCGTTTTTGCGAAGGATCTCCTGCCGCATGGCCTCGTTTTTTACCGTGCTGAGCGCCCGGCAGATCTTGCCCTGCGGTATGCCAAGCGTTTGCCCTACCATGAGCGCAAAGGCGGCGCAGATCGTCAAATGCCGGCCTATGCCGGGCAGGGGAATGGCCTCGTAAGAAACGGTGTGGCAGAGGAAATCGGCAAGCGTCGTGTTGCTGCCCATTGAAACCGTTTTGTAGCGGCAATCACAGCCCGGCCGCTCGCCTATCCGCATGATATGCAGCCCATCCGGTATAGCCTTTTCTAACAGCGGCTCTCCCGCCGGGATCAGGCAAAGAGCCCCCGGCGAGCAGCCCTGCAGGATCTCAGCCTTGGCGGCGGCAATGCCCGCACGGCTGCCAAGATTGCCGATGTGCGCCCGGCCGATGTTGGTGATCACGGCGATATCCGGCGTGGCAATGCGGGATAGTGCGGCGATCTCGCCTGCGTGGTTCATCCCCATCTCCACCACCAGCATCTCAGTATCTGCCGGCATAGAAAGCAGCGTCAGACACAGGCCAAGAAAGTTGTTTTGGTTCTTTTGCGTTTTGTGCGTGCGAAAGCCGCTTTCCAGCACGGCGGCTATCATGTTTTTGGTCGTGGTTTTTCCGGCGCTGCCGGTAATGCCGATCACGGTGGGTGCGATGCGGGCTCTTGCTGCACCGGCCAGCAGACCAAGCGCCTGCCACGTATCCGGCACGCAGACGGTACAGGCGGCGTTGTTTGTATTACGCTCTGCCAGCAGAATGGCGGCACCCCGCCGCGCGGCATCTGCCACGTAGTGGTTGCCATCTATTGTCTCGCCACGCAGGGCCACAAACAGGTCGCCGGGCTCTACCTCGCGCGAATCGGTCGTCAGATGGGCAGCTCCTTGGCCTGTACCAATCATTCTTCCGTTGGTGACGTGTGCCAGCTCCTCTGCCGTGTAGGTATGATCAAGTCGGATCCTCATAGCTCTCCTTTGCTGTAGGTGGGGTGGCTAAGGCCTCCCAAACAATGCTTTTTTCGTGAAACGGCTGCTCGCCGCTTTCGGTAAACTCATAATCCTCATGCCCCTTGCCGACAAGAAGGATGATGTCGTCTTCCTTCGCTGTATGTATGGCGTAGTGTATCGCCCGGCGGCGGTTAACGATCACCCGGCGCTTTTCAGGTCGGCGCATGCCACGCAGAATATCGTGTATGATCTTCGTTGGCTCCTCGGTGCGACTGTTGTCAGAGGTGATGATGATAAAATCAGCAAGCTCCTCGGCGACTCGCCCCATAGGCGCGCGCTTGCCTGTATCTCTGTCTCCGCCACAGCCAAAGACCAGCACGATCCGCTCTCCACCGCGGCGAAATTGCCGCACCGTGCTCAGTAGGTTGCGCAGCGCCGCCTCGGTATGGGCATAGTCGATAAAGACCGAAAAGGGGTGCCCCTCGGGCAAGGGGAGACGCTCTAATCTTCCCGGCACGCCGGTCATGCGCTGCAAGGCCTCCTTGGCTGTCAGTGGCGGAACGCCAAGCTGCATG
>JAZQVK010000224.1:0-2385 GCA_045631765.1 Eubacteriales bacterium | reverse complement strand
ACGCGCTCAAAGCTCAAGGGCTTGCCCTGCCAGGGGCGAATGGCCACGCCGGTATAGGTGCCAAGGCCACGGGCGTGCAGCCTCGCAAGGCAGGGGCCATCCACCACCAGCCTGCCGCGCAGCATCTCGATCAGCTCCTCGTTTGAAAAGCCCTCGTCCCCCTCGCCCTCTAAGAAGGCAAAGCCGCCCGGCTGCGAGGAGTAATATACCGGCAGACCCCAACGCTCCAGCACGCAAGTCAGCCAGGCGTTTTGGCGCCAGTAGTAACCATCCTTGCGGAAATCATAGGTATCGCGTTCGGGCAGTGGAATGCGGCAGCCCTCCCATTGCAGGGTGGGCACCATTTCGGAAAGGGTGGTGTAAAAGCCGCGGTAGGCAGAAAGCTTTTTGCGGTAGGCAAGGCCGCTACGCGGCTCGTGGGCGGCCAGGCGCGTGATCCAATGCTTGGCGCCGCTTGCCCCCTCTAAGATCGAGCCGGTGAAATGCGCGTGCAGCGACTGGGCGCCGGTGCTGTACCGGTTCTGCGGGCAGGTATCCGTCTCTGCCAGGATGATATCCACACCCCCCTTTTTCAGGCGGTGCCCTTCATCGGCGGCGCGATAGGCGATCTGGGCAAAATTGCGCGCACCGGCCGGGGTATAGTTGCCGTTGTTCACACGCACCACGGCGGGGTTCCCCTCGCCGGCCAGGATGTGCGCGATATCGGCAGCGAACTCGGTGGTCGGGCCTACGCAGCAAAAGATACCGGGCAGATGCTTATCTACGGCGTCGATGCCGTCACGCATCGCGCGGGCGGATTGCAAAAGTGACTCGCGCTGTGTTTCTACGTATATCCTTCTTGCCGCTTCACCGGCCTCATTCTGCTCCTGCAAAAGCGAGAACAGGGCGGCACGGTCAAGCGTACTGCCGGCAGCACGGTGATAGGCGGCCATATGCAGCGGGCAGGCACAGCCGCGCCCGGTGCGGAACATCAGGCGAAAATCGTCATCCACCATGATCACCTCAGGTGAAAGTGCCGCCAGCTTTTCCAGCTGATCGCGCAAATAGGCCTGAAAATCTAAATCGTAGGGGCAGGTGACGTATTCCTCATGGCCGTTATGCAGGTTTTGATAATAGGTAAAGCCGCTGCGCTGGTTCAAGGGGTAGCCGTGGCCGATGGTGCATTGCACCAAAATGCCGCAGGAAAGCCCCATCTCCCGCAGCCGGTCACGAAACGGGCGATAGCTCTCGGCAAACAGGGCTGCCTTGTCAATCACCGGCACACCCTCCGGTACCAGCTTAGCCATAAACAGGGCGCAGGTGGCCACTCCGCTCTCATACTGTAGGCGAATATCCTCGCAGATCTCGTCAATATGTGCCGTATCGGTTGGTACGATCGTATATAAATGCTCCATACACGCCCCCCAGATGGTTCGTTTTTTTCTATTATAGCATGAAAAAAGAAAAAGGAATAGTCTTTTTCAGTCAAAAAACATGTAAATTCCGTCAAAATAAAAAAAGCGGATCTCTCCGCTTTTTTGTTTAGCCCAGGGCACGCGCTATCCCGGCCACCAGCATGCACAGCAGTATGCCGATGGCTGTTGGCAGCAGGGCGGCAAGCGCCGTATAGCGCCAGCTGCCGGTCTCTTTTTTTACGGTGAGCAGGGTAGTCGAGCAGGGCCAATGGAAGAGAAAGAAGAGCGCGGTGCAAAGCGCCGTGACCGGCGTCCAGCCGTTTTCCACCAGCAGGGCACGCATCTCGCTAAGGCCGCCAAGCTCGACCGGGATGCCGGCAGACAGGTAGCCCATGAGGATCAGGGGCAGCACGATCTCGTTTGCCGGCAGGCCGAGCAGAAAGGCAAGAAGGATCACGCCATCCAGCCCCAGCAGGGTGGCAAAGGGGTCAAGAAAGGCGGCGGCGTGCTGCAGCAGGCTGCTGCCGCCAAAGGTGAGGTTTGCCATCAGCCAAATGAGGCAGCCGGCCGGAACGGCCACGGCAGCGGCACGGGCCAGCACGTACACAGTGCGGTCGAGCAGCGAGCGAACGATCACCCTGCCTACCTGTGGGCGGCGGTAGGGCGGCAACTCGAGCGCAAAGGCAGAGGGCAGCCCGCGCAGCAGGGTAGCCGAAAGCAGGCGGGTAGAAAGAAGGGTCATCCCCACGCCCAAGAGAATGAAGAAAAGCAGCAGCAGGGCGGCAAGTGCCGAGGCGGCAAGCCCACCCGCCGTACCCACAAGGAACATGGCAATGAGAGAAAGCAGGGCGGGAAAGCGCCCGTTACAGGGCACCAGGCTATTGGTCAGGGTGGCCAGCATGCGCTCACGCGGCGAGTCGATGATTCGACAACCAACCACGCCGGCGGCATTGCAGCCAAAGCCCATGCACATGGTCAGCGCCTGCTTGCC
>JAZQVK010000223.1:0-4387 GCA_045631765.1 Eubacteriales bacterium | reverse complement strand
TGGGAGGTTTCTAAGGCTCCCTCCGGGAGGGAGCTGTCACGGCTTGCCGTGACTGAGGGAGTACCGGGTAGTGACAATAAGCAAAGAAGCAATCTCTATTCTTGCTTTGTTTTATAAAGCATATCAACCGGGAAAGAGAATACCTATAGGGAAATTTATTCTTAGGAACATTCTTTTTCTTTTTGTAATCTCCCCTACCCGGTACTCCTTCCGTCATTTTGCCTGCGGCAAAATGCCACCTCCCTCCCGGAGGGAGGCTTAGTTAGCAGAGGGAGGCTTAGATTGCTTCGCTTCGCTACCTCCCGGAGGGAGGCTAAGATACCGGAGGAAGGCATAGAGAGGTTACTTTGAAAACCGATTCATGGCCGCGTCGATCTCGCCGGCAAGCACCAGCTTGATCGCCTCGCGGATGTCGGCAAACCGGGCGGCAATCGCTTTGCGATCCTCTAAGGGCAGCTTGCCCAGCACCCAATCCACCAGATCGTATTCCGGGCTCGGCTTTTTGCCCACGCCGATCTTCAGGCGGCAAAATTCCTCGCTGCTCAGGTGGGCAATGATGTTCCGCAGGCCGTTGTGCCCGCCGTGCGAGCCGCGGCGGCGGATGCGCAGCACGCCGGGGTCAAAGCTGATATCGTCGCAAAGCACGATCAGCCGGTCGGGCGTCAGCTTATAAAACCGCATCGCCTCGCCAACCGCCTCGCCCGAAAGGTTCATAAAGGTGGTGGGCTTCATCAGCAGGCCGCGCGCCTCGCCCAGCGTTACCTCGGCCGTCAGGGCGTGAAAGCGGGCACGATCAATGCGCGTGCCCAGCACCTCGGCCAGGTCGTCTATGGCGGCAAAGCCTACGTTATGCCGGGTGTGCTCGTATTCCGCCCCCGGATTGCCAAGGCCCACTACCAAAAAGGAGACGGGGCCCGCAGCAGGCTTTTCTATTTTTTTGAACAGATCGAAAATGTTACTCACGAAAGTCCTCTTTCTTTGATCAGGGTGTCGAGCTCAGCAAGCCAGGCCGTGGCGGCGGCATCGCTCGGCATCCGCCAGGAGCCGCGCGGCGATAGGTCGATCACGCCTACCTTCGGCCCATCCGGCAGGCAGGAGCGCTTAAATTGCTGGGCAAAGAAGCGCGTAAGGAACACGCGCAGCCAGGCGGCGATCACCTTTTCCGAATAGCGCCCGGCAAAGGCGGCTACGGCATAGCGGAAGATCTTGCGCGGCGAAAAGCCGTCGTGCAGCAGGTAGTACAGGTAAAAATCATGCAGCTCGTAGGGGCCCACGATCTCCTCGGTCACCTGGGCGATGCTGCCGTTTTCATCCGGTGGCAGCAGCTCGGGCGAGACTGGGGTGGCCACGATATCCCGCAAAAGCGTGGTCACGGTGCCCTCACCCGCATCGTAATATTCCTCAGCCACGTGCAGCACCAGGGCGCGCACGGCCGTTTTCGGCAGCGAGGCGTTTACGCCGTACATCGACATATGGTCACCGTTGTAGGTGGCAAAGCCGAGCGCCAGCTCAGAAAGGTCGCCCGTGCCAAGCACCAGACCGCCCTCGGCATTGGCAAGATCCATCAAGATCTGCGTGCGCTCGCGCGCCTGGGAATTTTCATACACCGCGTCCCGCACAGTCGGGTCGTGCCCGATGTCGGCAAAATGTTGTGAAACGGCCTCCCCGATCGGAATACAGGAAAGGCGAACGCCCAGCGCCGCGCACAGCGCGGCGGCATTATCCCGCGTGCGGGCGGTGGTGCCAAAGCCGGGCATGGTCACGGCGTGAATGGCCGTGCGCGCAAGACCCAGGCGGTCTACGGTGCGGGCAGCCACCAGCAGCGCCAGCGTGGAATCTAAGCCGCCCGAAATGCCCAGCACCAGCGTCTTGGCGTGGGCACGCTCTATCCGGGCAGCAAGCCCCGCCACCTGAATTTCCAGGGCGCGGCGGCAGGCCGCCAGCGCGCGGCGCGGCTCGGTCGGTAGAAAGGGCGAGGGCGAGGGGGCTCTTGAAAAGTCGGTCTCTACCACCGCAAGCGAAAAGGGGATGGTGGCATAGCCACAAGGCCTGCTCGGCCAGGTGCTCTGCCTCCGGCGGCGGTTCAGGCAACGCCCCAGGTCACATTCCGAGATGGCGATCTCCTCGCTCGGCGCAAAGGGCAGCCGCTCGGCAAGGATGCGCCCCCCCTCGGCCACCAGGCAATGCCCGGCGTAGACCAGGTCAGTGCTGCTCTCGCCCTCGCCGGCATCGGCGTGGAGATAGGCGGCGTGCAGCCGCGCAGAAAGCGAGCGAATGACAGAGCGCCGCGCGTCCTCACGCGAAAGGATCTCGTCTGCCGCGCTCAGATTGACGATCAACGTAGCCCCTGCCGCCGCATGCGTGCAGGAGGGGGGCACCGGCACCCACATATCCTCGCAGATCTCGCAGGCCACCGAAAGCGCCGGCATCTCGCGGCAGGTAAAGAGCTGGTGCGTGCCAAGCAGCACGCTCTCACCGCACAGCGTAACGGCTAAATTTTCTTCCGGCGCGGGGGCAAACCAGCGCCCCTCATAGGTCTCGCCGTAGTTTGGCAGGTTGGTCTTGGGTACCAGACCCAGCAGGTGGCCGCGCGAAACGGCCGCGGCGCAGTTGTATAGCTGCCCGCCGCAGGCGACCGGCAGACCAACGAAGGAGAGCATGTCAAGTGCCGCCGTCTCGCGGATATAGGTCGAAAGGGCACTTTCCGCCTCGCGCACCAGCAGGTCGGAAAGCAGCAGGTCGCCGCAGCTATAGCCAACCAGGCACAGCTCCGGCAGCGCCAGCACGCGCACACCGCGCGCATAGGCCGCGCGCGCAGCAGAAATACCCGCCTGGGCACAGGCGGCGGGGGTCGCTATGACCGCGCGGGGGCTACTGGCCCCCACACGGATCAATCCATCCTTCATGGTTATTCCTCTTCTTTTACTAAAATCAGGTCGGCGGCGTAGGGCAGGGTCTTGATCACGTCGCACATCTCGTGCCACTCGGCCAGCTTATGGCCGCGCCGGGCGTAATACATATTGACCAGCGTTTCGTAGTTCATGGTCACGGTGCGCAGCTGGTTGTAGCTGGAGGGCAGCAGCTGAATGATATCGTGCCAGGCGGCCTTATCCTTGCTGGCAACAAACTCCAGGCGGCGCTCCTCTAAAAAGGCGATCAGCGCATCCAGCTGAGAGAGGGCGGCCGGCGAGAGCCGATCGCAGGAAAAATCCTCACGCGAAAAGGCCTTTGCATGCACCTTGTGCATGGTCGAGCAGGAATTGGCCACGGTGGCTACCTTGTAGGTATCAAACTCCTTCCACCAGTACAGCGGGGCGCAGATATCCATCGAAACGAAGATCTGGCGCAGATACTTGCGGTGGTCAGAGCCGGCCTTGGCCAGGCGGCGGCAAAGATCCAGGTCGTTTTCGCCTAAGATATAGTTGCCCTTTTCATCATAGTAGCTGTCGCTTTTTTCCCAGCTGTTCATCGGGTTGCGCGCGCCGCGCACGGCGTTTTCCAGATTCATGACGCTGATTTTTTCAATGGTGATCATGTCGTCCTCCCGCAGTTTCGTTCAATATTATCTATATTATACACGCGCGCGCGCAAAATGTCAACGCATACGAAAAAGAAAAAGCCGGCGCACCGCAAAAAGCCGGGCGTTGTCTATCCGGGCCTCCCACCGGCGAAGGCAAGGTAACACAAGATCGGTGCGGGCCGCCCGGGAGGTCGGCCCCTACGAAACGAGGCCGCCCACATAGCCGTAGGGACCGACGTCCTCGGCGGTCCGTTTTGCGGGAGGATAATATCCTCCCCTACGGTGGTTGGGGCGGCTCATAGCCTCCCCCTTTTGGGGGAGGTGTCGCGGCACCGATAGGTGGCGTGACGGAGAGGGCCTTGTCGGGGCAAAAAAGGCTCCCTTGTGTAAAGGGAGCTCCGCCGCAGGCGGTGAGGGATTGTTCCCCGGCAAAGAGCCGAACACCACCTTCTGCCGTGCATCCATCAGAGCGCCAAAAGCGAGAAAAAAGTTTTTTAAAAAAATTTCAAAAAGGTGTTGACAAATCAAAATCAATGTGTTATAATAACATCCGTCACCGAGGGAAGGCACCCTCGAAAGGGATGGAAGCTTAGCTCAGCTGGGAGAGCATCTGCCTTACAAGCAGAGGGTCATAGGTTCGAGCCCTATAGGCCCCATATATTTTTGGCGAGATAGCTCAGTTGGCTAGAGCATACGGTTCATACCCGTAGTGTCGAGGGTTCGAATCCCCCTCTCGCTATTTTAAAATGACTCAGAAACGTTGAATAGTTTCTGAGTTTTTTAGTGTAATATACATTGTAAAGGAGTAATTCGTGAATAAAGATAATAATATGAATGAAAATATAATAGTAGAAGCCCGTGAAGCAG